>DSAU01000571.1 GCA_011046315.1 bacterium | reverse complement strand
GAAATTTAATGTGCTTGAAGCTATTGTTGCTTGCTTTCTAAATCAACCGGTTATTGTTTAAGATTGTTGGACTGAATAGTTACAAAATTTATTAAACCAGTGCTGAGTAAAGGTTATCGAACAACGACACATTTCTGAATTTCATGCGCAGACATCGTTTTTGTTCCAACAACCGACCTGGCTGAAACCTTATAGAGATAAACGCCGTTCGCCAATTGATCGCCATCCTGGTCGCGACCATCCCAGTGAAACCGGTTGAATCCGGCTTCTGCCCACAAACCGTTGAGGGTGCGAATCAACCGTCCGGCAAGGGTGTAGATTTTTATTTGCACCGCGCAATCATGGTTGATCCAAAATGTAAACTCGGTATTCGTTGAAAATGGATTGGGATAATTAAAAACATCGCGAAACGTCAGCCGGTCATCTGAAATAATTGTAAATTCAACGGCAAGCATTGAAGAATTATTTGCGTTATCCCAGGCTTTGATTTCCATTTCATGAGCACCGCAGGCGAGAGCCGGAAGGGAATATTCTATCTTTCCGCGAACATGGCAGTCAGGTTCATATTGGAAATAATCGGTTAGATCAATTCTGGAATCATACGCGCCGTCAATGGTCAGGGTGATTCCGTGACCGATTTCCCCTGCAATATTAATTCCGCTACCGCTGTCTTCAATCGTGATTTGCATTTGCGCTTTCGGCGCTACAAATCCACCGCTTTGAAAATCACGCCCATCATATTTCAAGTTTATTGCAGGTCCGCGGGAATCAAACAGATCGGTTTGAGTCCCCCCTACCGGTAAATTACCGAGGTACCCGCTGCCCATCCGTTTTTCGTCCCAATAAATAAGATGAAAACATCCATCTTCGCCATTGTAACTAATGTCCTTGGGAACGAAAAATTGTGAATTGAACCGATTGCTCGCCACCGTCGCCTTACCCCTGAATATGGTATTTCCCGGCAGTGTGTATTGATAACTCTTCTTCTCGCTAACTTGATAGACACGATGCTTTTTGGAATCATGGGCAAAAATTGCCACTTTACCATCGAGTACATCCGATGAATCCACCGGATTGGATACAGCTCCCCGGATATTTACCAACGATAGCGCCTTAATAGAATCCGGCGCGGGCTCAGTTATTAGGACATCCAATTCCGGCAGCGGAAGAATCGTTGTCGGATCTCCCAGCAGATTAAACAGTTGATCATTAAGCCGGTTACCGCGAGAATTTTTAGCATTCATCACCGCATCACCCAAACGAACTTTTCGATTTTTCTCGGGAAATAAGTAATGAATCAAAGCGCGATTTATCGACACATTGTCTATGGAAATCGCTGCCCGGCACGCTGCAAAAACCGCGATTGCGCCCCTGTTGGGAGCTGTTACTAATAATTCAGCAAACGATTGATTTTCCGGATGGTCAAATCTCCCAAAATCGCAAGTTGCGGCTATCCAAAAAGCCTGCCGACCGTTGTTTTCGATCAGTGATAAATGGTCTGACAAATGTAACACATGTTCATGCGTCCACAATCTGTCGTTGGCATGTCCGATAAAATTAACGACCAGGCTTCCCTTGTTTATCTGGTTAATCAAGTCTTGTGTCGCAGCCGGTTTTCGGATGCCCGAAGAAGATGCAGCGCGTATGGCTGGATATTCGGTCAGATAGATTTTGTTCACACGAAATTTTTCCGGGATCAAATCTTCGACGATAGATTCGGCATCGGGTACATGATCGATGGGATCGAGCCCTCCTCCCTGACCAAATTCATCATCCGCCACCATGGTGATTGTCTGACGCCAAATTCCGGCTTCAGGGGAGTTATGATAATCGACATTTTTTTTTACAACCCGGCTGGCTTCGTCGAAACTGCGCACCGGCAATCTGCCGATGGCTAAATCCGTAATATTATCATCCCCGGCGACACAAACAAACCAATCGTCGCGCGCCCGGCTGACATTTTCATTGAGTTCGGATGTCACAAACGGCGGAACAAAGTTGCTGTTCTGCGGCGATATTTTGTATTTATAATCAAAATGGCCATCGCCAAACAACAGAACGTAAGCCGGTCTGGGGTTCCAACGCTCAAATGCATGACGGATAAAATCCCGAATCGCGACCGGATCGATCAATCCACCGGCAAACTCATCGAAAATATCTCCAACTTTTACTACCTCAGTTTTCAAACTATCACAACTTTCGCGCAAACTCTTTAATCCCAGCGCGGCATCATAAAATTCATCGTAAGTGATAATAATAAAATCTGCGCCGCTGTCGAAGCTTTTCCAATTCGAAAGCTGCTTGCGCGCTATTTTTAAAGGACGTTTAAAATTTTCAATCGACACTGCGTAGTATTTTTGAGGAAGCTCGGAAAAAACCGAATCCACAAATGTAATCGTTCCATCAGATTGTCGTTGGAATTGAAGTTGGGCGACCTCATCGATTTGTGAAATATCAAACAAATAAATCTCTTCATCTGAAAATGACTCGATGTGATACTCAAAAATCCCGCTGGAATCAGGGCTAAAAAAAACCAGCTCATCGTTGTCAGCCTTTAAATAACGTTGGTACGCCAACTCAATCCAATCGGTGTAAGCCAGACTAGCGTCACTCTGGGGCGTGTATGTCAATTTCAATCGGTTCATTCCATCGAAAAAAGGTCCACTGAATTGCATTTCAAATGTTTTGAGATTAAGGGAAATTTCTTGCCAGCTAAATCCGTAGAATTGCGGCAATTCGCCGATCGGCGTATCGTTGAAGGAGAGGTTAAATCGGTGAGCATGATTGGATACTCCGGCCAGACAAATCCGCAAAGATGCGGTCTGCTCGGCAACGACGTCTTTTAAATCCATCAAATATATTCTTTCATTGACCGCACTGCTAAAATAGTGCCCCAGCCAGCAGCGTCCTGAATTTAACAGATTTCTCAATTCATTTTCGATAAAAAGGTAATTCTTAAAGCTGTTTATTTTTGTCGCCGCAGCGGTTGTGACTGTTTTACTGGCTATTCTTTTCCCGTCGGAAGGCTGCTGCCAGCCAAGCCAATAAACATTTTCCCGATTGTAGGAATTCAAATAATGTTCAAATCGTTGTTGTAACGGATTATATTGCCAACCTTCCACTGATTGTCCATAGAATAAAATATAATCATCGGTATCAAACCGTCCGTCACCACCGTCAACAACTAAAATAGCGTTCTCAATGAAACTTTCCGGTCGGGCAGCGTAAATTGATTCCGGCAATTGGTATCCACCGTTATTATAAATCTTTACGGTTGAGGGATCAATGGCTCCCAGGTCCATTCCTGCCGATTGTAACTCGCTGCCTGTAATGCGATAGATGCCATCTTCATGGATGTAAATTTTTAACATTTCCTGCTGTAGATAGGCTTTAGCCGGCGGGGACGGAGTTATTTGCGGAGACGACCAGTTTGCGGTCTGCTCCGGATTTATTAAAATAGAAGAATAATTTTCATTGATGGCTTTTGTTTGCGAAGGAATCGACCGAGTTTGGTCGAACGAATATTCCAACCGTATTTTCAATCGCTCATATAATTGGATGGTTTGATTTTGCGGATCAAACTGAACCGGATACAGATCAATCAGAACAACCTGGTAATCTCGCAAAACTTTTGGATCTGATACGTTAAAACATTCCGCTGGAAACAAACTCTCACTATCATAGATTTCAGATGATTCTCTAAAAAACCACTGCCCCATGTCATCGAGGCCATATTCAGGAGTGGGTAACAATTTACCGGCAAGCGGTTCCCGCGCGATCTTTTCTACAATCATCAGCCTAACTTTTGCCCCAAAGGGTACACCCACAACAATGGTCTTTCTGGGGATCAACGGAGTGCGCGGCGGAGTTTGATAGTGTGCTCCGTTGAAACTGATTTTATAATATCGCTCCCCCTGCACATTTTTTTGTTCGATTTCGAAAGAGGGAGCAAACTCAATCGTCAATCCGGATTCGGCAGCTTGTGAAACAATGACCGGCTGCGCCCGGCTTTCGGCGATAGAATATTTCATAATAATAGCCAGCCAGAGCGTCAAAGCCAATATCAGATTTCGCTTCGCTTTTTCCATCTGCTATTGGTTTGGCTTGTTCTGGTTTAATATTCTGGTAATTTTAGCAGTTACGGCATGATTCTTTCCTACAGCTTTATCATACAGAAAAATGATGCCAAAACTCAACACCATCAATCCCAAACTTCCCACAATACCAGCAGCCTCAACATTCAACCCCAGTTTGATCAGATAATTTGCCCCCAGAAAATATCCTAAAACCAGCCCCAAAACTGGCAACAGAAACACAATTGAAGAATGGCGCACAACCTGTGTGGGATCAATCTCGACTTCCACCCGATCGCCCTTTTGCACCGATAAATGATCCATTACCATCATCTCAGCGCTACCCTCGCCAAAAGCGCCGCACGCCTTACATCCTTCGCATTTTTCACCTTTGACAACTCTCACCCAGACTTTGTCCGCTTCCACTCGACTGACTACGCCGGATTCGATCATGGTAGGTTCCTTTCATATTTCTAAAAATATAACATATCAAAAGTAAACACAAACCGAGTACAATGCACAGAAATATCACAAAACTTAAACTTACCTGTTTACTGAAGGTTCATAATTTTTTAAAACGCCGCCAATAAAAAAAACCCTCAACCGAAGTTGAGGGTTCTCATCGTTACATAATATCAAAAACTAACCAAGATATTTTCTCAGCGGTTCCAGCCGCGATCGATGCCGCAATCGTCGTAATGCTTTTTCTTTGATTTGCCGAACCCGTTCCCGTGTCAACCGAAAATACTCGCCAATCTCCTCCAGTGTGAGCGGGCGGTCGCCTTCGAGTCCGAAATAAAGACGAATGATCTCTGCTTCGCGCGGTTTTAAAGTAGCCAGTACTTTTTCAATTTCGACCTGCAAAGACTCGCGCATCAAAGGATTGTCCGGTTCCTCGTAACGGTCACTCTTGATCACATCCAGCAAGCTGTTGCCGTTTTCTTCTTTGAACGGTTCATCCAGAGAAAGGTGGCGGCCGCTGGTTTTAACAACATCAGCCACTTCCCAGGTGCTCATCTCCATTTTGGAGGCAATCTCGGCCATGCTCGGCTCTCGGCCATAACTTTTTTCCAACGACTCCAGCGCTCTGCCGATTTTATTAATCGCGCCCACCCGGTTCAATGGCAGCCGTACTACGCGAGATTGTTCAGCCAATGCTTGTAGTATGGATTGACGAATCCACCACACCGCATAGGAAATGAACTTAAATCCACGCGTCTCATCAAACCTTTGAGCCGCTTTGATTAGTCCCAAATTACCTTCGCTGATCAAATCTGAAAGCGGCAAACCCTGTCCCTGATATTCCTTTGCCACACTGATAACAAAACGAAGATTTGCTTTGACAAGTTTGTCCAGCGATTCCTCATCACCTTTGCGTATTTTACGCGCCAAATCGATCTCTTCTTCCGGGTTCAACGGAGAATAATTTCCGATTTCTTCCAGATATTTTTCTATTGATTGCTTGGTTCTCGTTCCGGTATTTTTTCTTTTTTTTACAGCCATAATTACCCAATGATTTAAAAATTTACACTTTAAATTCGATGAATCCTGAAACTCAGTTCATATGGTGACCGCTTAATCACGTACAAATTAAAACTCTAACAATGGACAGAAATATGGGGTGAAAAAGGTAGCATCAAAACTAAAATTCATCCATTAAATTAATTAATGACATCAATGGTGCTTCGGGGCATTGACAAGACATTTCTTTTCGCTATCCTGCGGAACCATATTTTTCAGAAACCCGATTTCGTCTGCGAACGGCTTTATCATGTTTAATCCGTTTTTTTTGGCTGGGTTTTAAAAAATAACTGTTCTTTCGATAATCTCGAATCACCCCGGCCTGCTGAACTTTCTTTTTAAAACGAAATATCGCCCGATCAATTGATTCATTTTCCTCGACCAAAACGGTGATCATATTAAATCACATCCTTTCGCATCTTAATAACTTAATAATTCGACGCTATTCAAATATCTTTGTGTATACTTAATGAGATGCTTAAAGTTCCTGGTTTAATATCTTTTTGCGAGGAAAATTCAGAGAAATGTTCTAAAAGAACCAGTTAAATAAAAACTGTTTTCGCTGCCAATCTGATGTTCAAAAAACTGAATGTCATATCAAAGAACCAGTAATTTCAGATCGAATTATCGGATCCGCGAGAATTAAAATATTCTGCAAACAGGACATTGTTTTAAAAACTTACAAATCAGCTCTTAGCAATTTCTCCTCGCTACTAATATTATATTTCCTGAATTGAATGCAAAAGACATCTTCGGCAATTTCAACTTAAGCAATTGTCTGGTTTTATGGTTCAATGCATTAGCTTTGTAATTTCACAATTTTAATATAGCAAATAATTCGCCACAAGTCAAGACATTGTTTAAATAAAAATGCTATTTAACAATATTTTTTTTAAGAAACTGGCAAAAAAACAGAGAATAAACTCCCTTTGCCCTCTTCACTCTCAACTTCAATTGTCCCGCCATGTTCCTCCACGATTTGTTGGGCAATAGACAATCCCAATCCGGTGCCGTTCTGTCTGGTTGAAAAATAAAAATCAAACACGCTGTTGAGCAACTCCGGCTTGATACCTTTGCCAGTATCACGAAAGCGAACGACCGCCCAGCGGGATTGGCTTTTACTGGTCCGCGGTTTTGAAAGTTCCAGTTCAATCGATAAAAAGCCGCCGCCGGGCATTGATTGCAACGCATTCAGAAATATATTTAAAAAAACCTGCTTCATTTTGGTCTTATCCACAGACAGTTGCAGATTTTTTTCGTTGTATTTTCGACTCACCCTCACTCCAGATTGCAGCGATTCAGCTTGTTGCGACAGGACAATCTCGTCAAGTGTTTGATTGATGTTGGTTAACTCCTTTTCCAATTTCGGCGGCCGCGCTACCAGTAGAAAATTGTTGACCAGGTCATCAACCCGCTGAACCTCAGCCGCCACGATACGCAAATAATGCTGGCATTTATGCAGATTGGGACTGTTTTTATTCAGCTCCCGATCCATAATTTGCATGTTGATTACCATGGCGTTGAGCGGATTTTTGATCTCATGGGAGAGCACTGACGCAAGTTTGTTTAAGGTGTCAGCCCGTTCGCTTCGTTTTAGCTTCAACTGAAATTCTGCCAGTTTTGCTGTCATCTCATTGAATTGATCCGCCAACACGGAAATTTCATCCCGTCCCAGTTTTGGAATCCGGTGATGTAAATCTCCGGTTGAAATTCTGTCGATACCGGAAACGAGTTGATTCACCGGCGTTACGATCCAGCGTGTATAAACAAACGCGATGATGGAAGATATCAACACCCCCGCCGCAACAAAAAGAATGATCTGATTTCTCATTTTATTAAACAATACAAAAGCTTCTCTGGTTGGCTGTTGGATTACAACGCCCCAGCCCAAATTAGGCAATGAGACGAATGAAGCCGCCATTTTTTCGCCTTCACGATTGACGTATTCGCGATAATTATCCTCATTCAACGCCGCCAACCTTAAAATTTCCGGTTCGTTAAACCGTTCGCCCAGATAGACCCGTTTTCTCTCTGAATGAGCGATATACCTGCCGGTTTTATCAAAAATAAAAGACTGGGCTTTTTTGCCGATTACACTGCCCTCTATCAGATCCCACATCGCTCTTAAGTTCACTTCCGCGACCAAAATTCCAACAAGCTCTTCATATTGGATGATCGGTTCCGCCATTCGGATCACTGGTAATTTATCATCAGCCAGAAATACATCCGATTGATAATGCTCCCCCAGGGATACTTGCGCAAGAAACGGTTGATCACTATGTCTAAGCGAATCTTCGATAAATGAGGTAGACAGCAGAGTTTTTCCAGTGGTGTCCAATAATTTTAAATCGCGGAAAATCGGGAAATCATTCACGATCTCATTTATGATCAGCTCTTGAGACAAACGGCTGGTGGAAATGTTCAAAATCTCCGATGAACTCAAAATCAATAGCTTGCCGGCGTTCTCCAGCGCCATATTGATCTCAATTGCCAGATGCTTGACCAACTCCACCGAACGGTCCTGATACAGTTGCTTAAAGGTACGATGAGCTGTACTGATCAAAACCACACCCGTTATAATAACCGGCAACGACGCCAACAAAATGTGCGAAAGGAGAAGTTTGGTAATAAACTTGTATTTTATTTTGACTGGTTGCTGCGACATTGTGATTTCAATTGATTTGATCCAATCCGATTTATCGAGACGCTAACTGACATCCAACAATCTGCTTAAAATCATTTAGTTATCACATTTCCAATTGTAAACAATCAACGGGATCCTTTCAGTAATCACTGAAAATATTTAACCTAACCCGGCGGCCATCCGAGGCTACCGGAATTCCCATTCGGTAAACGGAAGCAATCCGATAGTTTTGCTACGGTAATTCTCAAATTTACTGGTATTAACAAAGTAACGTTCAAACCATGGAAAAAATAAGAAAATCGCTGGAAAATCTTTGCTGATCTGATTTTGAATGGCGTTAAAAACTGTCTGTTTCGATTGAACCGTTTGTTTTGGGTAAATATTTAAATACATGTCTGTGATATGGCTGCGATAACCAAGGAAATTGTGAGGACTGGTGGATCGAAAATATTTTTCAAAGCATTCATAGGTCGGGTCGAATTCAAAACTCATTAAAATAGCGTCATAATCCCGATGATTTAATCTGTGCGTAATTTCGCTTTTGGGCAACGGCAAGGTGGTAACATCAACGCCGATTTTGTTCCAGTCAATTTTTATGCGGCGCGCAATCTGCTCTTCATTCAGCACGCCTTTTTCATAGATCAAATAAATTTTAAACGGAACGCCGTTTTTATCAAGTATCCCATCAGTGTTTTCATCTAAAAAATTCAGCGACTGAAGCAACGTCAACGCCTCCCGGGGATTGTATTTATAATCGCGGATTTCTGATGCGTGAAACTCGGACTCTTTTGGCAGCGGACTGTCAGCATAAAAGGCATTGTTTTTCAGGATCTCTCTAAGAATATATTTGCGATCGATTGCCAACGCCAGCGCTTTTCTAACACTGGCGTTCTGCAACACGGTTCGCTTATTGTTGATCGCCAGCATTTTCACATAATTTGCCGGTTTCAAGCGATGACGAATATACACCGAGTCATTGGATTTATCGACCTCCTCGGCAATCTCTAAACTCTCGGTAACGGCAAAATCTATCTGATCGGTAATGATCGCTGCGGCAAGACTGCGCTCGCTCTCAAAAAACCGAAAGCTTAGCCATTCAACCTCGCCTCTTTTTTGGGGATTAATATAGCGTATTCGATAGCTTACGTAATCGGAAGTTTTTTCGCGCAATTCAAGATAAATATCATTGGTATTATCAGCCACCGGATAATATTTCTGCTCAACAAACGCGATCAAATTATCCGGGTCGATCTTTCCTAAAACTTCACCGACAATTATTTCGCGTCTATCGATTTGACAAAAAAGCGAAGGGCTGATCGCTAACATAGTTAAAATAAATACCGCTCCGAACACAGCCAGCGAGAGTAAATTTAGATCGTATTTCTTAAAAACAATCATAGTTCCCCGGTCAGATGACAAAATGATTTTGATCAATTCGCTAAGATTTTAAAATTAAAAAAACGAAGCAGTTGCTTTAATTTTAAGATATTTATTTTAAAATAGCAAGTAAAAAATTTTAATTCCGGTAGATTAGACGACTGATCAAAGGTTTATGAAAATAAATCTGATCAAAGCGTCCTTAAAATCACAATTTTGAAAGTTTAGTTGACAAGATAATTTCAAGTTGAGGTTAATAAAAAAATTTTCTTGACATTCAAAAAAAATATTAGTTAATTGGTATATATTTTATCAATGATAAATTTTATGAGGGGTAAAATGAACCGAAAAAATTTTTATAGATTACTGGTTATTGGATTAATCGGATTAATTATCACACTGTTCAACTGCGCTGAAGAAGAGCCGCTATCACCGCAAACCATTCGCGGAAAAATCATCGGCGTTGTTAAACCCTTTGGGATTAAGGCTCAGGTTGATTTAAAACAGGGCAGCATTTTACAAACCGTTTACGCGGATTCAGTAACCGGAATTTACGAATTTTCGAGCGTAGCATCGGGTGTTTACAATCTGGAATTCAGCGCCAATCGCTTCGGCAGACAGGTTCTCAACGAGGTGATGATCCTTGAAGGGAGAGTGACTACCATTCGTGACATCATCCTGCGTCCGCTTCCCGAACAAATTTATTTCATAAATCCAGCCGACGGCGCATCCGGTATCGCCGTCAATGCAGCAATAGAAATCCAGTTTACCACACTGATGGATCGTGCTACAGTTGAAAATCAGTTCTCAATCTATCCCCCGACTGACGGTTATTTTGAATGGGAAACCAATTCCAGCGGAAACAAACTGCTGTTTCACCCAGGCGATCAATACATCACCAATCACAGTTACACAATCGCACTTGGGAATCAAGCGAAAACTATCAACGGCGACACACTGGCTTTTGATATCACATCCGCCTTCTCAACCGAAAGTCTTAAACTCGTTTCCAGCATCCCTGAAAACGGGGCAACATATATTTCTCCGGAAGTGATCATCTATCTCAGTTTCAATTCAAAAGTCGATCGACGCATGGCTGAAGATTCGATCAAATTTTCGCCCCCCTTATTTGGCGATTTCAAATGGCTGGACTCCAGACGGCTTTCATTCGATCCGGGCGCTTACCTTGCCAGCAACACACAATATACTGTCGAAAATCTGGATAAGCTGATCGATATTTATGGTTCTGTGCTAACGGGTAAAAATGCGCTGTCATTTGAAACTGAACCTTTGCGGGTGATAGCAAACTTCCCAGCGAATGGCGCTACTCGAATCAGTCGCAACACATCGATCGTCATTGGTTTCAATACTGCGGTCAATCAAGCTTCTGTCGAAAGCGCCTTCCGGATGACGCCGCAGCCAGGCAACTGGTATTTTCAGTGGACGGATTTGACACGGTTCCAATATATGGGTAGCACCCAGTTGCAAGCCAACACAATGTATCAAATTACGATTCAGGATTCAGTGTGCACCGATAACTGGGGAAATCCGCTACCGGCAGAATTTTCAATTTTTTTCAGCACCGGAAATTAAAAAATGCGGTCGGAAACAGAACGCTGTTTGAAGAAACATCGCACCAAACCGACAATTTAAAATTATTTGAATCATATCGTCAGCAGGTATCGAGGTTTATAGAAAATTAGCTATAGCTGTTAATTAAGATTTTAATAATTCCCGATAAACATCTTCCCGATCGGGATCGAGCCGAACGAGAATATCATAGACATCGCTGTCATCACTGTCTTTAAATAACTGAACGATTTCGAAATAATGAGCATTGATAAATTTTTCAACGCGCGGATATTTGGGGTCTTCTTCTGTTTTGATCTCAGCCAACATTCGAATTGCTTCTTTGATATATTTTCGCGCCTTTTCCGGATCTTCGTTTGCAAAATAGAGTCCGTAGAAATAAAAATCTTTCATCACACGGTATTTTTTATATTTTTCGCCCAGCATATAATCGATCATCTCATAGCGAAGATCCCAGCCTTCGATAAACTGTCCCAGCCCGAATCGCGCTTGTTCAGCGATTTGTTTGGCTTTTTCAAAATAGGGTGTGCCGAGTAAATGACCGAATTTATCCATCTCTTCGCCGATAATGATGTAGGTAAAATAATCCAGCAAGCTGGTCAGCGAGTTCCAGGTATTATCACTGTGAATCGGGACTTCTCCCTTTTGATATGCCATGCGGCAGCGTTTGTCGGTGTACTGAACATCTGAATTATTGGAGATTATTATTTGAAGTTTGTAACGATCTTCGTAACTAACGCTGATATCTTGCATCAGAATCTGTATGGTAATGGGCAGGTCACCCTGAAATTCATCGTTTGTCCATTGGTAATTATTAAAATAATTTTCAAGTATCTGCTGAAAGTTCTGTAACTTTTCGCGTTTTTCATCGGGCAGCGCATCCAATTGTAATTCAATCGTGGCTCGCACCTTTTGAGCCAACAATTCTGAAAAGCTGCCGCCAAATACAAAAATAACCAGCAACACGAATATAACAATTCGTCGAACGCGACAACCATTGCAGATTGGACCGGACAACTCGTTATTACTTTTCATTTGAAATCTCCCTTGAATTTGACCATCGACGTTAAAGATAAACAAAAAGATGATGATAATCAAGCAAATATTGTTTTGAGGTGTTGTTTTGAAAAGATCATTTATCTCCCTCTGGTTGATGCTGTTATTTTTTGCATCCGATGCGCATCCCGCTTTCGAACTCAGCGGCGCCGGTTCGCGAATTCGCGCCATGGGATTTGCTTACGCCGGTCTGGCAAACACACCGGACGCCGTTTATCTGAACAGTAGCGGATTGGCAGCGATTGCGGTTCCGGTTTTCTCTGCCAGCTATTTCTCACCATTTGGCATAAAGGAGCTAACGCACGTTTCATTAGCAGCGGTATTTCCTGTCGCCATCGGTAATCTGGGTGTGAGTATAAGCCGCTTTGGCAATGACCTTTATTCGGAACAAACAGCTCTATTAAGTTACAGCCGAAAATTATCGGAAAACTTTTATTTCGGAACAAACATTCACTATCATAAACTACAAATCAAGGGATATGGTTCAGATTTTTGTGTCGGGATCGATGCCGG
>DSAU01000384.1 GCA_011046315.1 bacterium | reverse complement strand
ATTTTATGGAGAGTTGGAATGAAATGCCTTTATGCATTTCCCAGAATCGCATAAAGGCGATTCACTCCCGATATATATTCAATTTAGGCAGATTTTTTATTTTCGTTTTAGAATTTTAGGTTCAACTGTGAAAGTCAATATTGTCTTTAGCCTTGGCGAATGAAAAATTTATTTATCAATGATTCAGAGATTAAATTTCTGTGTTTCGCCGGGACCAAATGTATGAATCTGGTCTTTAAAGCCGATCCTGACCTCGGGCGACCAACCACTTTCAAAGGAGACTGTTACTTGATGTGAGTCAAAATTCAACCGCACCCAATGACCACGGTAGCAAATACGCATTTTTATGCAGCCCAGCTCCTTTGGAAGCATTGGGTTAATCCACAGTACATCTTCACGTATTTCAAGTCCGGTATAGCAGCGTTGCACCATGTCCACTGTTCCGGCCATGGCGCCGAGGTGTACTCCTTCGGGCGTGGTACCCCCCTGAACATCCTCAAAATCGCTTTTTAATGCATCGAGGAAGTATTTCCAGGACTGCTCACGATCCGATCGGGACAGTACCCAGGAGTAAACCAAGTGGCTGAGTGTTGAGCCGTGCGAGCTGCGCTTTGCATAATATTCGATGTTTCTCGGTATGCTATCCGGATCGAATTTGTATCCCAATCGCTCAAAAGTTTGTTGCAGTTCTTCGGCTGAAAATAGATAGAACAGCATGAGCACGTCGGCTTGTTTGCCTGCCTTGTAATGGTTGGGAGAATCGCCTTCGGCTTTCAGGATACGATCCAGGCGCTGGATATCGCCGTATTTGTTGCGATATTTTTCCCAGTCAAATTCATCCAATTTCTCATAACCTTCAAACTGGCTGATGATGTCACCATCATGGAGCGGGACAAACATTTTTCGACTGATGTGTTCCCATTGCTCCAATTCTTTATCATTGATGCCAAGTTGCGCCAGCAGTTCTGCTCGGCGATCCTTAGCCAGCAGGTTTAATACTCGAAGCGCCTTTTGCAACACCCATGCAGCCATGACGTTGGTGTAAGCATTATTTTTAAGACCGGGTTCATCGCTATCCGGATATTGCGTATGAAACTCATCTGGTCCCACCACATTATGGATTTCGAACCGGTCCCGCTCCTCGACAAAAGTGGCAATGCTTGCCCAGAAACGGGCAATTTCCAGCATCATTTCCGCTCCATAAAAAGACATGAAGTGCATATCATTGGTTGCCTCGTAGTAATGGCAAATATTGTAAACAATGGCAGCGTTAACATGACGCTGCAAATGGGTGTTATCTGGATGCCACTTGCCTGATTTCGGGTTCAAATGAACCACCTGACTTTCCTCGCGTCCGTTGCTGCCGCTTTGCCAGGGGTACATTGCCCCTTTGTAGCCAGCCTGGCGTGCAAAATGGCGTGCTTCAGGCAATCGTCGATACCGATACATTAATAATGCCCGGCTCAGTTCAGGAATTCTGAAATTAAGAAAAGGGAAGATAAACAGCTCATCCCAGAAAATGTGCCCACGATAGGCTTCACCGTGCCAGCCTCGAGCAGGAATGCCCACATCCAGATCGATTGTGTTCTCAGAAGCGGTTTGTAAAAGATGGAAGATATGAAGTCGAAGGATCGGTTGCGCCTGATTGCCATCACAAAGTTCGATATCACATCGATGCCAGAGACGAGACCAGGCTTGTTTATGTGTCTTTAGTAACGCTGTGAATCCACCCGCCCGCTGGATGGCGGTACGCGCTTCCAACCCGGCTTCGCTGATTGCTCGATCACGAGAAGTGTACAATGAGATAATTTTTTCGATCCGGACAGATTTTTGTTTATGGCATTCAAAATTCAATTCCTGAGCAATCAAACCTTTTTCTTGCACGGTTTGACGTTTGACCGGAACAGGTTTTCCATCTTGAAAGGCACAGGTTCGAGCTGCCTGAGCCATTTGAATTTTGGATTGGGTTGTCTGAACTAACAGATAGATGCCATCTTCACCGATGCGGTCACTTTCCAGAAATTCCAGATGATTGCCATTCAAAGCGCTATAGCGCTCAACGCCAGAATTGGTCACTTTACCATTCAAGGCTGAGCGTAGCTGAATTTTTCCGGACCAATTTTCGGGTGTCAGCACCCATTCAATTGCTGCCAGGTGTTGTTTGTCCAAGTGTACAAATCTTCGACTAAGCACTGAGGTCTCACGGCCTTCACCATCACGAAATCGGATTTTACGTGATAATACGCCGGTTTGCAGGTTAAATTCCTGTTTAAAATCAAGTATCTCGACAGTTTCCAGGTCAAACCAAACTCCCCCTTCCGGTCGGAAGGTTAAGCAGAGCCAATTCGGCCAGTTGACCAAATCTTCATTTTCGATAGTCCTACCAGCGATTTTGGATTTAAGGCGATTATAGCCACCGGCAAGATATGTTCCCGGATAATGACAGCCGCCGGCATTGCTTTCTTCGGCTGCGCCACGTGTTACAAAATAGCCATTGCCTAAAGCGCACAAAGCTTCTCGTAAGGGTTGATGCTCTGGGATAAACTGGTCGTAGATGACTTTCCATTCATTCATAATCTTTTCCTTCTCAAGCTTCACAAGCTAATTTAGACGCTGTACAAAAATCAATTACCACTTTTAATAAATTCAATCAACTCGTTCAGAAAAGCCTGCACCTCATTTACATCTTTTAAATCATATTTTGCAGCAGTGGTTTCACCATGGGAGCCAACCAAAATACCGATACCACGCTGCGAGATAGCTTGAAAGGCGTTTTCATCGGTGATATCGTCACCAAAATATAGCGGGATAACATCCGAATTGTTAAGTCTGAGCTCTTTCAGCAACCAGAGGACGGCTTTTCCTTTGTGCCAATCTATTGCAGGTTGCAGTTCGATGACCTTTTTTCCTGATCCTTTTTGTAATTGTGGGTATTTTTGCCCAGTCTTTTCGACAATTTTTTTTAACGATGACACATCCTTTTCCGAGACATTGCGGTAATGCACCGCTATGGCAAATCGCTTTCGTTCGACCAGAGCGCCTTTTATGTTATCCAATTGCTGCTGAAGCTCTGTTTCCGCTTGATCCAATTCCGGCAGGCAGTCTTTTCCGCCTTGGTGCTGCAGGCGCATATCTGCTGGTCCGCTGATATCAAAACCATGGCTGCCAGCGTAGATTAGTTCTTCTAAACCCACAAGCTTTTTAACATCCTCCCGGTCCCGTCCGCTGATAATTGCCACCGTGGTTAGCGAAGCAAGTTGTTGCAGCACCGAGCGCATTTCATCTGACAACACCGCCATGTCTGGATTTTTCACGATGGGGGTGAGTGTTCCGTCATAATCCAGGAAGAGTACTGTCTGTTTATTAGTGAGCTGCTGCTTGATCTCATTCTGATTTTTCAAAGCCGAAGGTAGTTGTTGCTTTGCTGATGGATTATTGTTATGACTAAAAATTTGCAGCTCAGCCAGTGTTTGGACGATAATATCTGCTCCGCTTTTGCGCAGTTGCTCAGTTTGATTTCGTCGATCGACTCCGACAACCAGCGCAAAATTTCCGGCACTACCTGCCTGAACCCCAACCAGTGCATCTTCAATGACGACCGCTCGCGAAGGCTCTACTCCGAGTTGTTTGGCAGCATGCAGAAAAATATCCGGGGCTGGTTTACCTTTTAGATTCAACCGCTCTGCTACCACCCCGTCCACCTGTACTTCGAACAGATGAGTCAAATTCGCAGACTTTAAAATGGCTTTACAGTTCTTGCTGGAAGATACCACCGCTATTTTTAAGCCGGCTGCGCGCCACTGGCGAACTTTTTCCATGCTATCTTCAAATATTTCAACGCCTTGTTTTTCAATCAATTCGAGAAAAATATCATTTTTTCGGTTGCCCAGAGCGCAAATGCTGTCCCAGCCCGGTTTATCATCGGTATAGCCTTCAGGAAGTTGGATCTGATGTGATTGCAGAAAGCTACGCACACCGTCGTAACGAGGTTTACCATCGATGTAACGCGGGTAGTCCTTATTTATATCAAATGGCTCGAACACTGATTCCTCTCGCTGCTTGCGATGTTCGAGATATTCATCGAACATTTGCTTCCAGGCTTTGGCGTGAACCCTTGCTGTTCTGGTGATAACGCCATCGAGGTCCAGAATTACAGCATCTACATTGACAGAGCTCATCTTTTTTTTCATTTTCTACTCTCCTGCTTATTTTTTTCATTCGGTTCACAATTTTTGTCAGTTCATTCTGCAAAATCCTTTTTACTCTCGCCCTCAAGCGCCTCAAAGCCTGATACGATATCAAGAAGTTCCGCTGTGATAGCGTTTTGACGTTGCTGGTTATATTGCGCATTCAGTTGATTGAGACGCTGTTCGATATTTTTTTCTGCCGCCTGCATGGCAGCCAGCCTGCTGGCGTTTTCGCTTGCCAACGACTCAGTAAATGCCTGATAGAATGAAACAAAAAAATATTGACGAATCAAAGCGGCAAACAGGTTCTCAAAATTCATGGTGAATTGTGGTAGTACTCGTGTGGGCCATTCCTTTGTTTGTAGCTTTTGCAGCCATTGAAAATCGAGAGGCATCAGCCGAAAACTGTGAGGCTGGTACGATGCTCCCGACTGTTTTTTATTATAAAAAAGTACAATCTCTTCAATCTCTCGTTGGACACGCCACTCCTCGATTTTGAGTACCAATTCTTGTACATTGACGGTTATTTCGCCAAGTGAACCGGGCATGGATAGATTCTCCTCTACAGGAAGGCCTGAAAGCTCTAAAGCTGAAATCACACGCGGCCCTAAAGTTAAAATGCTCACATTCTCGGTACGAGCTTCGGATTGTTTTAAGGTCTCAATCGCAAAGGCAGCGATCCGATCATTGAATTGACCACACATACCCTGTTCAGAGCCAAACACAACCGCGCCCAGAAGAGGTTTTTGAGGTTGCTGCACCAGAGACGGCATACGGTTGCGGAGCAAAATTTGCAGTCCCATTTCAACGGTGCGATTGTAATCCTTCAATGATTCCACTGCTTCATCGTATTGCCGTATGCTGACTGCGGCCATCGCTTTCATGGTTTTTACGATAGAAAACAAATCTTCAGCGCTTTCCAGTTTGTTTTTGATTGACTCCAGGGTTTGCATTTTACACCAGGTTATTTTTGATTTACTTTTGCTCTTTTTCTTTTATAGCTTGCTGTATCACCTTGAGCATCGATTTTCGATCTTCATCCTTAACGTCATTTCCCTGCTGAATTTGTTGGCATAAATCTGGCAATTGTTCGCTGACTGTTTTAAATATTGTTGACGCCGTTTCTGAAATCTCCCCGATTTCAATTTCATCGAAAAGCCCTTCGGTTACGGCTAACAGCACAGCAATTTGTTCCGGAACCGTCATGGGTTGATATTGTGGCTGCTTGAGTATCTCCCGTACCCTTCGTCCTCTTTCTAACGTTTTTCGGGTTTTATCATCCAGCCGGGTGCTGAATCGGGCAAAGGTTTCCAACTCTTCGAATTGCGAATAGGAGAGACGAAGATCTCCGGCAATATCGCGATAGGCTGGCAGTTGGGTTTTCCCACCAACCCTTGACACCGACTCGCCTACATCCACTGCTGGCAAAATACCCTTGCGAAACAGTTCAGGCGAAAGATAGATTTGCCCGTCAGTAATGGAAATCAGATTGGTGGGTATATATGCCGAGATATTCTGCGCCTGGGTTTCAACAATCGGTAGAGCGGTGAGAGAGCCACCTCCGTTATCTTCGCTCAGATGAGTCGCTCGTTCTAACAATCTTGAATGGATGTAGAAAATATCGCCAGGATAAGCTTCCCTGGCCGGTGGTCGTCGTAGCAACAACGAAAGCTCTCGGTAAGTGCGGGCATGGCGGGTCAGGTCATCGTACACGATTAAAACATCACGGCCCTGATACATAAAATATTCCGCCATACTTGTGGCTGCATAGGGCGCTATAAATTGCAACCCCGGTGGATCTTCGCCGCTTGTAACTACAATAATGCAATTATCCAATACCTCTCGTTTACGAAGGTCAGCGATGAGTTTGGCGACATCCGAGCTCCTTTGACCGATGGCGCAGTAAACACACAACACGTCCTTATCGCGTTGATTTATCATTGTATCCAGTGCAATGGCTGTCTTTCCTGTTTGACGATCACCGAGAATCAATTCACGTTGTCCCCGGCCAATCGGAATCAGGGCATCCACTACTTTGAGGCCGGTTTGCAGCGGCTCTTGAACCGGCGCCCGATCCATGATCGCCGGAGCTTCCTGTTCAATCGGCCGGCGTTCAGAGGAGCGAACGACTCCTTTGTTGTCTAACGGATGTCCCAAGGGATCGATAATGCGGCCAAGCAAAGCTTCTCCGACAGGTACATCGATGACACGACCGGTACGATGAACTTCACTTTTAATTTTTATTTTTTGGTTGGAATCCAATAGAATTACGCCCAACTGGTTTGGGCCCAGGTCAAAAGCGATTCCAGGCTGGCTGCCTGGAAAAAGAAGCAACTCATCTGATTTCACCCCCGGTAGACCGCTGACGCGCGCGATTCCTTCGCCAACGTACTGGACTATACCCACTTCTTGCATTTTTAGCTCTGGTTTGTGCTCATCCAAAACTCGTTGCAAGGAGGAGTAAGTTTGATCAAGAATGGTCTGCAAATTTTTTGTTTTTTTTTCAATCATAAATCAGCTACCTCGAATAACTCTATTAATTCTGAAGTGATGTCAGCATTAAAAAATTATACGCCAGGCTTTGGATTTTGTGAAGGGGGTGATTTCTGATTCCGCTTATTGAGCTATTTTACTGATTCGGGTTTGGTTATGCTATCCTGGCTCATTATTCTATAATCGTTTCATCCCTTCGTGATGTTGCAGGCTTTTCTTAATCCTATGCCTTGCTCTCTTTTTTAAAGGGTGGTATTGAATTTATGTATTTCGGCGACAAGTTGATCCACGAAATCCCCTCCTAAAATAGGGACTTGGAGATTTTTCACTACCAATACTAAAAGACAATCCACAAAGATCAATTATGATCCATTTGTTACGAGCTGTGATATCAGGAATTAGAGTTCGTTTCAGCTTCTGATTTAGATCTGTTGCTCTTTTTTGCCGATGCTTTTGAAGAAGAATCTGTCTCAGCCGTTTCTTCTTTTAATGCCCGGGAGATTTCTTGTTCTAAATTATCCAGATAGCCGTCAACACTCCAGGCAAGCTTTTGTCCATTGGCAATCATTTCAATGCCACAAATCAAATCTGAAGAAGTCTCGAACTTTAGATCGAGTTTATTTTCAACGAATTCGGCGAATGCTTCTTTAATTTCCTGACGTGCTTTTTTGACAATCTCAAACGAGCTGCGAACAATAATGGTTTGTTCGGAATTTTTTGTCAGACTCGCAATGTCATTTCGCTCGTCTTCATTGAGCCCGTGTAAGCGCTTGATGAAAACCTTGATCATTCGATCTTCTAAATCGTCATCTGCCAGATCATGCAGTATCTGTCGGGATAACGTACCAATTTGTTGCCCCATTTTCTGACGTAAATTTTGAAAAAAATTATTCTGCTCTTGCTGAAGGGATTTCCGCCATTGCGCCTGTTGTTGCTCTATTTCTGTTTTAGCTTTTTTTATCAGTTTTTTGTGCTCAGCTTCCGCATCTTCTTTGGCTTGATTGATAATTTCGTCTCGCTGTTTTTCCAGCTCTTGAGACTTTGTCTTAAAATTCTCTTCTTCTTGTTCGGCTTGTTTTCTGCTGTCCTCTGCCTGCTGCAACTGGTCGGTAATTTTTTGTTCCCGTTTGTCCATTGCATTCACGATGCGATCGTACAAAAAATATTTGAGCAACGCCAGAATGATCAGAAAGTTGACGATTTGAGCGATAAAGGTGAACCAATCGATCTGCATAATTTAACCCCCAGCTTGCTGCACTACGTGTTTCCAGAACGGATTGGCAAAAATTAGAATAATAGATATCACAAAGCAGTAAATCGCCGTGGATTCCACCATTGCCAAACCAACAAAAAGTGTACGGGTGATATTATTGGATTCATCCGGTTGTTGAGCAATGGCACTTAATGCTCGTGCTAAAGCGATCCCCTGTCCGATTGCAGGTCCAATCGAACCGATAGCCATGGTCAATCCTGCTACAAGAATCGAAAATTTGCCGATAACTGTAATACTTTCCATTTAATCATTCTCCTTTCGGTCATTATTGTTATTATTCTCGTTTTGATCGCCCTGGTTTTTATCTTGTGCAGTTACGCCGGAGGCGATATAGATTAAGGCAAGCACAGCAAAAATGTAAGCCTGAATTTGTCCGATCAATAGTCCTAACAATTCCATTACGATAGGTAAAAATAACGGCGCGACCGAGAGCAAAATGGCTACAATCAGTGTACCGCTCATTATATTTCCAAATAGCCTCACTGCCAGGGATAGCGTTCGCGACATTTCTCCAATAATATGAAAGGGCAACATAAAAACCGTAGGTTTGATGTAGCGTTGGAGATACCCTTTCAGCCCCTTTTGCATGATGCTGTAGATGGGAACGGCAAAGAAAACACAAAGCGCTAATGCCGCTGTTGTGTTGATCGAAGCCGTTGGGGGATGATAGCCGGGAACGATAACCAGGAGATTGGATAGTGAAATAAACAAAAACAGCGTTCCCACAAAATAGAGGTATCGCCCTGATTGTTGCTGAATGACAGCGCGTATTTGAGTTCTCATGTAATCCACTATTGATTCGATCAAATTTTGCCACCGTGACATTTTGGGTTCAACGGACAGCCGGCGAGTTGCCAGCCATGAAACGAACAACAGCAACACCATCACCACCCAGGAGAACACGATGGTTGCATTCAACTTAATAGGTCCCCGTTGCCAGTAAACAATGCTATCCGGACTGATATCCATTTATCTTCACTCTCCTTTACTAATCGGTTTTTGAATTGTCTCCTTTGGAGCCCCAACGGCGTAGCAGCACCAGTCTCATTAAAATAAAGCCTGTCAGGCATATCAACAGATTTTGCCACTGACCATCTTTTACTATGAGATAAAATGCAAAAAGGATCAAGCCCATGCGTGCCAAAAAACTAATAAAAAGCAAAAGACCCGGATGCCGGCTGTTTGGGATTTGCCGGACAGTTAACCATAATGCGCCAAAGAAAAAGAGTCCGAGTAGCAAGCCAACTATGAATGATATCGACATATTAAAAACATTCATTTTGGCTTCTCTTCGGTTGTTGTTTAATACTATTCGTTCTCAGTAAATGGACGATAGTGGTACAAAACATGCAGGTCTCCAGTTAAAGAGTCTTAAATGCTGCAATCATACTCTATAACAGGTTCAAAAAAAAGACTTATTTCGAAATCAGCCTTGTTGGCTTTCTTTACTAACCCAATACCACGCATTAATACATCCGAGCACAACGCCAACAAACAAGAAAATCAGCGTCCAGGAAATACGGCCCGGATAAGTTGAATCAATCCAGATTCCTATCGCAAGAAAAACCAGGGTTGGGATAGCCACTGCCCAGCCGACCATGCCGAACATACCAAGTCCAAACAAGACACTGCCGTGCTCTCTTTTTTTTTGCGCCAGTAATTTGCGCCTTTCTTTTGAACCAATTTTGTTACTAAGTTCCTTTTGTAGCTTCTGACGTTGCTGGTTTGCAGAACTGTTCATTGTTGTTCCAATAAAATTTCCGTTTAAAAAAAATCAATTATTCTCTATTCCTGTTGGATAAAGCGGCGAATAAAGCCTGCTTCGAGCCGGGCAATGGCTGAACGAGCCATTCTCTCGTGTTCATCCAGCAGCATGAATTCTTGTTCGAGCCTTTCTTGCAGATCTCCTAAATCAGCGCCTCGCAAGGCGTTTCGCACCGACACCAATACCTCTGGCCCGCATTTGACCAAAACCCCTTCGTCAACCGCTAAAAATTCTTCGCTACCACTGTCAGCAACAAAGGAAAGAATCCCCGGAACTAATACGGTTAAAAAATCGATATGTCGGGGTAAAATCCCGAACGAGCCGTTTTCGGCTTCAGCCACGACTTTTCTGACTTCTTCTTCTACCAGAATTTTATTCGGCAACAGAACTTTAAGCTTCATGAGTTTTCCGCCTCATCGATGTTTCCTATCATATAAAAAGCATCTTCAGAATAATCAACAAATTCATCCTCAAGAATTCGTTCGCAGCCAGTAAGCGCTTTCTCCAGATCAACCATTTTTCCTTTTTTACCGGTGAAGGCTTCGGTTACGAAAAAGGGTTGTGTCAAGAATCGTTCCAATCGGCGCGCCCGATGCACGGTGCGCTGGTCATTACGAGATAACTCTTCCATACCCAGCATAGCAATGATGTCTTTCAGTTCTTCGTATTCGGCTAAGGTCTGTCGTATCCGCTGGGCAATTCGATAGTGCCGTTCTCCTATGATGTGGGGAGTTAGCATTTTCGAATTTGACTGAAGTGGGTCCATAGCCGGATAGAGTCCCTGACTGGCTCGCTTTCGGGACAGCACAATGGAAGCGGACAGATGCGAAAAGGTGTGCACTGCTGCCGGATCGGTAAAATCATCCGCTGGTACATATACTGCTTGTATCGATGTGATGGAGCCGGTGCGGGTGTTGCAGATGCGCTCTTCCAGTTCAGCCAGTTCCGTAGCCAGGGTGGGTTGATAACCCACACGCGAGGGTAGTCGCCCCATGAGGCCCGATACTTCCGCTCCCGCCTGAATAAAACGGAAGATGTTGTCAATGAGGAGCAGGACATCCTGTTTCGCCTCATCGCGAAAGTATTCAGCCATGGTCAGGGCAGCATGGCCAACTCGAAATCTGGCGCCAGCTGTTCATTCATCTGGCCGAACAGCAAAATTGTGTTGTCTAACACACCAGATTCTTTGGCTTCTCGGTAGAGGTCAACGGCTTCTCGAATCCGCTCACCAATGCCGCAAAAGATGCTCACGCCTTCATATTGACCCACCATGTTGTGAATCATTTCCATAATAAGCACGGTCTTGCCAACACCGGCGCCGCCAAATAAACCGGCTTTTCCACCACGTTCCAGCGGGGATAATACATCAATGGCTTTAATGCCGGTGGTGAAGATTTCCGAGGTAGTGGCGCGCTCAGCGACTGGTACCGGTTTCTGGTGTATGCTGCGCCGCTTGCTGATGTCCAGCTCTCCTTTTCTATCGAGAGTGTTTCCAAACACATCAAACACTCTTCCCAACAACTGCTCGCCTACCGGTACTTCGAGCGTTCGGCCGGTGTCAATGACAGTTGCGCTGCGCGCCAGACCTTGCGTCGAGGTCAGCGCGATGCAACGAACAGTATCGGTTGACAATAATGCCATAACTTCGAGATGAATTTGTTGCTCCTCACCCGTCACTAACAAACTATACAGGGCAGGAATTCGGTTGGGAAAATGGACATCGATGACGCTTCCTTTGACTGAGGCGACGCTACCGCGATTGGGCTGAGGTTGAGAATTGGTCTTGTTTTCATTCATGACATTTGCGTATTTAAAAATTCACCTTTTACTCGTCTCCGGTCGGATATAAAATAATTAAACCTTTTATTTTACAGTAAGATCTCAAAATTTGAGTCAAAATTTTGAATATGGCAAAAACTGATATCCCGTCGAAGGGCGGGATTAATTGCTATCGAGAAAAAAAATTGTCAATAGCGATAAACAGCGGCAATGTCTGCGCCTTCCGGCATATTTTCTGGCTCCATCAGAAAAACGTCACCGCCGTTGATGAAGGTTTGAACCGCAGCCAGGTCGAGCAAATCTTGGTCTCCTGGCTCGGCTTTTTCATGAACTCGAATCTCCGCCGAGTTTTTATCGAAAACACCCCATAGTTGCTTTCCTTTTTCAACAAACAGTGACTCCACTCGCTTGTAGTACGATTGTTTGACCACATCCTGAATTAGTACCGAAGTAAGACCGCTGTCTGCAAACGAAGCATATTTCTCAGCAGCTTGTTTCTCAGCTTGTTGAAAATAGGGTTGAATTTTTTTCCAGGCTTTTTCATGGAGCTCCTGATCGCTAATCTCATCGGTGTTTTCGGTGATTCCGTTCGGTAGCAAATTAGGATACGAATTGGCTTCTCTGTAGAGAGGGAGAAGATACTCAACTCCTGCCAACATTAGCGGCGCGTTGTGGTCGGTTAGCAAATCGCTAACGCCATGATCGAGCTGGTGAAAAAAGCGCAGGATGTTTTTTTTCTTATCAGTCTCATCGCTGCCAGCTCCGTGTCCGTGAAACATAGCAGCCCGTCTTCCTTTAGCTGGCGCTGTGCCGCTATGAAATTGTAGTTGTTTTTCTGGATCGTCATATTTCATAGTTTCGTCCAAGCTGGTGGGAGCGTTCTTCAACTCTAATTCACTGATGAAGTTTTTTGTAGCCTGGAAAAGCCTGGTTTGATTGAGATCCAGCACAAGAAGATAAAAACGCCCATCACCGCTGATTAACGGTAGCAGCGGTTTGATGTGAAAGCGATCGGTCACTACCAGCAATTCATGTAAATCCAACGGTACTCGATATGAGCGTGTTACGTCGTTTAACAAAAATACGCCAAACCATCGCTCTGATGTTGCCAAAAATGTTTGTCATTGATCAGCTCTCTGGACGGAAGCAACATCGAATCGATTTCATCAGACCTCAACTCGAGTCGCCAAAGTTTATCTTCTGCCTGTCGAAGTAAATTCTTGAAACGGATCGAATTCTGTAGCGTTGCGGTACCTTTTTTATAGGTGAAAACGGAATTTAATCCTTATCAAGATTGCGTGTTATTTTTTTCCCAAACTTATCTTCAACGATAAACTGATTGTCTAAGTCTTTATTTCCCAGATT
>DSAU01000037.1 GCA_011046315.1 bacterium | reverse complement strand
GTTATTATCATTATTAGAGGAACGAAATGCATTTTTTAGTGACCGGTGGCGCTGGCTTTATTGGTTCTCATTTGGTGGAGCGACTGTTAGAGCGCGGAGATGAAATAACTTGTGTCGACAACTTTAATGATTATTATGATCCAAAGGTTAAATATAAAAACATTGAAACTGTCCGAAATCATCCAGGTTATTGTTTGGTAACAGGGGACATCCTGAATGAGCAATTGTTGAAACAGCTTTTTTCTCAAAACAAATTTGATGCTATCATCCACCTTGCTGCCCGAGCGGGGGTCAGGCCATCGGTTCTTCAACCGAAATTGTACCAGGAAGTTAATATCCGGGGCACATTAAATTTATTAGAAATGGCAAAAGAGCATCAAACCGAAAAATTTGTCATGGCGTCATCCTCTTCGGTATATGGTAACAATCACAAGGTTCCCTTTTCCGAGACTGATAGTGTGGACAATCCGATCTCTCCTTATGCAGCAACAAAAAAAGCGTGTGAGTTGATTGGTTTTACTTATGCATCGCTATATGGATTGGCAGTTAGCTGTCTCCGGTTTTTCACAGTATATGGACCGAGACAGCGTCCCGATATGGCGATACATAAATTTACAAGATTAATGATTAGTGATCAGGAAATCCCGGTATTCGGTGATGGTAGTGTCAAGCGAGATTTTACTTACATTTCTGATATAATTGATGGCGTCATTAGGTCTATTGATAGATGTAGTGGTTATAATATTTACAATCTGGGGGAATCTCGAGTCGTTGAGTTAATGGAGCTAATCCAACTTATTGAAAAAAACACCAACAAAAAGGCAAAAATCAAATGGCTCCCGCCCCAATCCGGAGATGTTAAAATAACATTCGCAGACATTAGCAAAGCAAAAGAAGAATTGGATTATCATCCGCAAGTTTCTATCGAAGAAGGTATAGAAAAATTTGTCGAATGGTTTCGAAGAAGCAATTGTTAATTAGTGATGTAACATGATCATGATTTTAGAAATTTAATGAGCTCTGGTTTTATTTCCTGAGATCAACAGCAACTGAGGTCATTAATGGTTAAGGAAAAAGAGGCATTAATTGCCAGAATTCTGAAAACATTAGATGCAATTGTAATCGTTGTTTCGTTTGTGTTGTCATATTTTATCGATAATTGGGTTCGCGAGCTGACCGGCTTTCAGGATATGGCTTACGCGATAGCGCCGACACTGGATGGGTTTTTGTTTTTTGCCCAAAAAAATATTATTTTGACGCTGACTGTCGTTCCGATTTGGTTGATTTTGCTCAACGTGTTTGGGGCTTATATAGATTTTAGAATGCGGGAGTTTAGCAAAGAGCTGATACTCATTATCAAAGCCAGTGTCGGATCGGTGATCGTGTTGGGAAGCATTTTCTTTATCGCTCAGATGCAATTGACGAGCCGCCTCTATGTGGGGATTTTTACACTGACGACAGTATTAAGCTTGATTATCCAAAAACGATTAATGATCATTTTATTAAATCGGATGCATGAAAGGGGATTTAATCAGGTCAACCTGCTTGTAGTCGGAACCGGAAAAAGGGCGCAAAAATTTATTCGCGATTTAAAAGAACACGCTCATTGGGGGCTGCGCATCGTGGGGCTGATTGATGATGAACACGGAATGTACGGTAAAGAAATAGAGGGCTACCGGGTTATGGGGAGGATACAGGACATCCCGTTTATTCTTCATCGAAAAATCATTGATAGGGTCATTTTTATTGTTCCGCGACTGTGGCTCCATCGGTTGGATGAGGTGATTTTGGCTTGCGAGCGCGAGGGAATTGCCACTTCGATTTCAATGGATTTGTACGATCTGAAAATTGCCAGAATTCGGCAAACATATTTCAGCGAATTTCCGCTTTTGGAATTCGAAACTTTTCATGCCAACGAATGGGAATTATTTATCAAGCGAACGATTGATATTATTTGTTCATTAATTTTTCTGATTCTCTTGTCGCCGGTCTTTCTGATAACAATTGTGGCAATCAAATTAGATTCGCGCGGCCCGATTTTTTTTAAACAAATCCGTTCCGGAGTGAACGGGAGAAAATTCACGCTTTATAAATTTCGTTCAATGGAAGTTGGCGCGGAAATGAAAAAGAAACAACTGGAAAAAATGAATGAAATGGATGGCCCTGTTTTTAAGATTAAGCACGATCCCCGAATTACTCGAGTTGGCCGATTTATTCGAAAACTGAGCATTGATGAATTGCCTCAATTGTTCAACGTGTTGAAAGGTGATATGAGTATTGTAGGCCCACGTCCTCCTCTTCCTGTCGAAGTTGAGATGTATGAAATGTGGCAGCGAAGACGGCTCAGCTTAAAACCGGGACTCACATGTATCTGGCAGGTCAGCGGCAGAAATAGTATTAATTTCGAACGATGGATGGAAATGGATCTGGAATATATTGATAATTGGTCGATATGGTTGGATTTCAAGCTGTTGTTTAAAACATTTTTTGTCGTGATGTTCGGCTATGGCGCCAGTTGACATCAAAGTGCTGGTTATGTTTTAAATGTTTTGCCACAAAAATATACCCCCAACAAAAGTTTGATCAATTAGCACTGCAACTAAGGGAAAAGCAGCAATGAAAATTTTGATGATAGCACCACAACCATTTTTTACCCCACGAGGCACACCACTCAGTGTCTTACACCGCCTGAATACGTTGTCAAAATTGGGGCATCAGATTGATCTGGTGACGTATCACATCGGTAAAACCATCCCGTTTAAAAATGTGACCTATCATCGAATCCCCAAAATTCCATTGATTAAGCGAATCAGTGTGGGGCCTTCAAAACGAAAAATTATTGTTGATCTGTTTGTTGTTATCAAGTCGTTGGGCTTGTTGTTGAAAAATAATTACGATGTGATTCACACTCATGAAGAAGCCGGTTTTTTTGGGATTAAATTTGCACAGTGGTTTAAAATATTACACCTTTATGATATGCATTCATCTTTACCGCAACAGTTGACTAATTTCAAATTTACCAAATTAAAAGTTTTCATTAAACTTTTTGAGCGGCTGGAAAATATGACCATAGATAACTCTGCCGCGGTTATTACGATTTGCCCCGAGCTCTATCATTACGTTAATGAACGCTGGCCCCATAAAAAGCAACAGCTTATCGAGAATGTTGCTGACAATAGTCTCGTGTTTGGCGAGCCTGATATTCAAGCTGGAGACTTGAAACTACAATACAATTTGGATTCAAAAACGATTATTTTGTATGCAGGTACATTCGAACCTTATCAGGGTCTTGATTTGCTTGTTGAGGCGGGCAAGAAAATTGTCGCAAAAGTAAAAGACACCACCTTTTTATTAGTGGGCGGCAATCCGCAGCAGGTGGAACACTACAAACGACAGGTGGAAAAAAATGGACTCCAGGATTATTTTGTTTTTACGGGTCAGGTTGCCCCGGAAATTGTTCCCCGGTTTGTGGAAATCGCTGATGTTTTGGTAACGCCGAGAATTGAAGGCAACAATACACCGCTGAAGATTTATTCATACCTTCGCTCTGGAAAGCCAATTGTCGCCACCAATCACATGACACATACGCAGGTGTTAAATAGTGATGTAGCGGTGTTAACAGAATGTGACGCGGCTTCTTTTGCTGAAGGACTGTTTAAAATAATCTCAGATGAAACGCTCAGGCTACAGCTGAGCCGGAACGCGATTAAGTTGGCAGAGGAAAAGTATAGTTACCAAATTTATGTGGAAAAACTGAAGAACATTTACAGCTATTTAGAGCAACGAGCAAAGTCTGGTGAGGAGTAGTGGATTATGTGTGGTATTTGTGGCGTCGTCAATAGTCATCATGAAAATACAGTTGATCTGGGTTTGGTGAAAAAAATGTGTGATGTTATTTCCCACCGCGGTCCGGATGATGAAGGGATTTATACGAATAAAAATGTCGGATTGGGGATGCGCCGGTTAAGCATTATTGACTTGGTCAGCGGAAAGCAACCGATTTGCAACGAAACCGGACAGATCTGGATCGTGTTTAACGGTGAAATTTATAACCACAAAATCCTACGGACCGAGCTGGAAGATCGGGGACACCGATTTGTAACCAATACCGATACCGAAAGCATCTTGCATGCTTATGAACAATTTGGAGAAAGCTGTGTCGAGAAACTCAACGGCATGTTTGCATTCGCCATTTGGGACGAACCAGAACAGCAGCTTTTCTTGGCGCGTGATCGCATCGGGATAAAACCATTATACTATTTTTTTGATAAATCGCGGCTGGTTTTTGGATCAGAAATCAAATCTATTTTGCAGGCTGGTGATATTCCCAAACGGATTGATCTTCAGGCTTTGGACAACTTTTTAACTTTTGAATATATTCCGGCGCCGCTAAGTATTTTTCAGGACATCCGTAAGCTGCCACAAGGTAATACACTTACTTTGAAAAACAATGAGATTTATCTGAGACCTTATTGGGATTTAGCAGTAACGGAAAATAGATTTGACCTTGAACAAAAGAAAAACCAATTAGTCGAAACGCTGCAAGATGCGGTAAAAATTAGATTGATGAGTGATGTCCCATTGGGAGCATTTTTAAGCGGCGGAATCGATTCCAGCACCGTGGTGGCGTTAATGTCTCAAGTGATGGATCGACCGGTGAAAACTTTTTCCATCGGTTTTGAAGATCAAACTTATAATGAATTAAATTATGCCAGAATGATTGCCAAAAAATTTAACACCGAACATCACGAATTTATCATTCAACCAAATGCACTGGAACTGGTGGATCAACTGCTTTATTTTTTGGATGAACCTTTCGGTGATTTTTCAATTTTCCCGACTTACCTGGTTTCAAAAATGGCGCGCGATTATGTGACGGTAACCCTTTCCGGAGATGGCGGAGACGAATTGTTTGCCGGTTATGATACCTATCTTGCTGATCAAATGGCGACAAAATATTCCAGATTTCCGAGTTGGTTTAGAAATGGAATGATTGCGCCGGTTATCAACGCAATTCCACCATCACCGAAAAAAAAGGGTTTGATCAACCGGGCAAAACGATTTGTTGAAGGGATGCGATTGTCAGAAGATTTGCAGCACACCCGCTGGATGATTTTTCTTCAACAATTAGAACGGGAATTGTTGTTTACCGATGATGTAAAATCCGGTATGATTGAGAAAGACTCATATAAATTTATCCGGGATTATTTTAAAATTGTCAAGCCACAGACTGATGATAAAATCAACCAGCAGATGTACGTCGATGTTAAAACATATCTGGTGGATAATATTCTGGTGAAGGTAGACCGAATGAGTATGGCGACATCACTTGAAGCGCGGGTGCCTTTTTTGGATCATCGCGTTGCAGAATTGGCAGCAACCATAGCCGGGCATGAGAAACTTCAGGGTAAAAATTCAAAAGTGATTTTAAAAAAATCAATGGAACACTTACTGCCCAAAGAAATCTTGTACCGTGGTAAAGAAGGTTTTAGCATTCCGATTAAAAATTGGATTAAACAAGATTTGAAGCCGATGATGATGGAAATACTTGCGCCGGCTCGAATTAAAAGGGAGGGATTTTTTAATTCAGACTTTGTGGAAAAATTAAAACAAGAACATTTGGAAGGTAAAGAAAACCACAGCCATCGTCTCTGGGCATTAATGGTTTTTGAAAAATGGTATGATCATTATATGAATTAATTGATTTTTGAACAGCAGGAGCATTGATTTGGTGAACGATTTTTTGGACATTGGTTTTCAAAAATGTGGAGATTGAGATGAAACGAGATTTGGAGAAACTGAGCCGGGGTGAGTTTGATGTCGTCGTAATCGGTGCGGGTATTTATGGCGCGGCAACTGCCTGGGACGCCACTTTGCGGGGGCTAAAAGTTGTCATCATCGATAAGGGTGATTTTGGCAATGCGACTTCTGCGAATAGCTTAAAAATTATTCACGGGGGATTGAGATATTTACAAAATTTAGATTTTAAAAGGATGCGGGAGTCGATACGTGAACGAATGGTGATGATGAATATTGCGCCAAATTTGATTTATCCGATGCCGGTTTTAATGCCGACGTACAGTTATAAATTGAAGAGCCGCCTGGCAATGGCAATGGCGCTGCTGGCTAATGATATTGTGGGTTTTGATCGCAATGGACTAACTGATCCACACAAGTTTATACCGCGTGGTCACACTATGTCAAAGAAAAAAATAAAAGAGCTGATTCCTGGTTATGATAAATACAATCTGAACGGCGGCGCGCTATGGTACGATTGCCAGTGTTATAACACTGAACGATTATTGTTACATTTTGTTCTTTCGGCGGTAAAAAAAGGTGCGGAGGCAGCGAATTATTTGAAAGCCACCGAATTGATTACGCAGGGAAGTAGAGTTACCGGTATTAAGGCTGAAGATGTTTTGAGTGGTGATCGTTTTGAAATCAAGGCGAAATTAGTTGTAAATGATGCGGGACCGTGGGTGGATAAAATTTTAGCCAGCTTGAATGGAAAGGCGCCAGCTAAAAAATTTAACCTATCAACCGCGATGAACATTGTCGTCGATCGAGATATTATGGGTAACTATAGCGCCGGATTGTCCGGACCGTACTGCCACCAGTTTGAAGATGGCACTGAATATCGCGCCCATCGGATGCTTTTTTTCGCACCGTGGAGAAAAAAGACAATTATTGGAACCAACCATCTTCCCTATTATGGTGATCAGGATGAATACAAGGTTACGGAAGCGGAAATTCAGGAATTTTTAGCAGATGTTAATCAGGCGCACCCGGGTGCAATTATCAAGCGGGAAGAGGTTAGCTTTTTTTACGGCGGATTTTTGCCGATGACCGGAACCAATCCAAAAACCGGTGAGGTCCAATTGGAGCGCCATTATAGGTTAGTCGACCACAGCGTCGAGGACGGCGTCGAAGGTTTGGTAACAGCAGTCGGCGTCAAATATACCACTGCCAGAGATGTCGCCAGCAAAACAGTAGCTTTATTGTTTGAAAAAATGGGAAAGAAAGCGCCTAATTGCCTTTCTGATAAAGTGAGATTGTATGGTGGTGAAATTGAAGATTTTAGTGAATTTTTAAAAAGCAATATCGACTCCAATTCAAACAAACTTGATGAAGAAGTAATCCGCCATTTGAGCTATAATTACGGTTCAGCAATTAATTCAATTTTATCTTATGAAAAAGAAAGCGAAAAATTATTGACCAAAATATCCGGATCTAATGAAGTCATCCGGGCTGAGATTGTACATGCTGTCCGTGAAGAAATGGCGCAAAGATTGTCGGATGTTGTGCTCAGGCGAACAGATTTGGGGTCTGCTGGTAATCCCGGTGAATCAGCGCTTCAGCAAGCAGCAAATATTATGGGCGCAGAATTGAACTGGAATAAAGAGAAAATTCAACAAGAAATTAAAGACGTAAACCAAATTTACATACCAGCAGATAATTAATAATATGAATTACCAGTTGGATTATTGGTTCTTTTGTTTTTTTTATATTTAGACGTAGGAGACCGTCCATGGAAGTCCCCTACATCGCTGGTCATCCATATTAATAATAAATAACCAATGTATTAAATTTAATGGGTGAAGTAGATGAAGAAAAAAGTTTTGGTCACTGGCGCGACAGGTTTTACCGGCGGATATCTGGCTGAAGAATTGGTGAAAAAAGGTTATCATGTAAAGGCGTTATCTCTGCCCAATCAGGACAAGTCCAGACTTGAGAAGTTGGGAGTTGAGGTTATAATTGGAGATTTAACCAAAAAAGACACTTTGTCCGCGGCTGTTGAGCAGGTGGACACTGTTTATCACATCGCGGCGATTTTTCGAGAACAGGATGTACCTCACCAGTTATTTTTTGATGTGAATGTCGGTGGTACGAAAAATTTATTGGAAGCCTCTGTTGACGCAAAGGTGAGACGGTTTGTTCATTGCAGTACGGTTGGGGTTCAGGGAGAAATAAAAAATCCTCCGGCAGACGAAGCTGCGCCGTATAATCCCGGTGATTATTATCAGCAGTCAAAGGTAGAGGGTGAACAACTGGCGCTAAAGTTTTTCAAAGAAAACGAGATCGAAGGCGTGGTTTTTCGCCCGGTGGGAATTTATGGGCCTGGAGATACCCGTTTTTTAAAAATATTTAAATTTGTTCACAGTGGAAAATTCCGCATGATTGGCAATGGTAACGTATTATACCATCTGACTTTTGTGAAAGATTTGGTAGAGGGAATTATTCTTTGCGGCGAGAAGCCGGAGGCTGTCGGTGAAGTATTTACCCTGGGTGGAAATGAATACGTAACACTCACAGAATTTATTAAGCTGTTGGCGGAAGCAATGAACGTGCCTGTGCCGAAAAAACATGTTCCGCTTTGGCCGGTGTGGGTTGCGGCAGTGATTTGTGAGTACGCTTGCTATCCTTTTCGAATAAAACCGCCGCTATATCGTCGACGATTGGAATTTTTTACCAATGACCGGGCGTTTGATATTTCCAAAGCCAAACGTATACTGGGCTACAATCCAAAAGTGCCTTTGAAAGAAGGTTTGAAGATTACTGCTGACTGGTACCGTGAGCAGGGAATGCTTTAAAAAAATAGCAGTTTGTATGTTTAACGGCATTGGTTGGTATTAAAGATTGATTTTAATTATGGTTGTTGTGAAAAATCAACAGCACTTTTTATGTAATTATTCAAACAAGATTTGCATCCGAGAAACAGGATAAACCAAATTTTATCCACAAACAGAAAACGATTTGCATAGCCTTTCACTTTGATTTTATTCAAAATTGGGAGTGACATGGCGGAGCTGTATTTATTTAAGCCGAATGCAACTTGATTGTTTTAAAAAGCCGAATGGCAAATAATAGCTATTATTTATTTATTATGAGGTTATTATGGCAAAGTCAAAAATTGAGCAAGTGAAATCCGTTGTCGGTCAACCGTCAGATCAGGGGCGGCGAAAGACAAAGGATCTTGTTCTAACCCTTATCAAAGGGATAATTAGCGCGGCGCTGATTTATTATCTTCTTCGAAAAACAAACATGTCAGACATCTGGCTTTCGATCAAATCAGCGGATCCGTGGATTCTGTTATTGTCGTTTTCTTTGCACGCAGTGGGATATTATGCCAGCGCTTACCGGTGGCGAATTCTGGCATTGGCGCAAAAGATGGATTTGCCTGTCTCATACCTGGTCGAATCCTATGCTGTGGCGATGTTCTTTAATAATATTCTACCCACAACGGTCGGAGGTGATGCGGTTCGAGCTTATGACTCCTGGCGCAAGGGCTTTCCGAAATTGAAGTCTATTGCCACAGTTGGTGTCGAGCGCTTCATTGGAATGTTTGCATTGGTTGTTTTTGCTGTTATTGCTGTTGCACTCACCGGAGAAATCAGCAGTCGGGTTCCATTTTTGTGGCTATGGGTGGGGTTGTGCTTTGTTTTAATGTGGGCTGTTTTGCAGGGAATTTTTTTACAACAGGGCAAAGTCAAAGTGTTGATGAAAATATTTGATCTGCCAGGATTCAAGATTTTTAGGAAAATTGTAGATAAATTCTCTGACGCGTTTGTCAATTTCCGCGGCAAAAATAAAGCGCTGTTTTATTCTCTTTTATTGTCTCTGTTGTTGCAAATCAATGTGATCTTTCATTATTATTTAATTTCAGAAGCGGTGGGGTTGAACATACCTTTTATTAAATTTTGGGTCATTATTCCAATTGCACTTTTTGTGCAGATGATTCCTTTGTCAATAAACGGCATCGGCATTCGTGAAAACCTGTATGTGTTTTTCCTCGGTTTATATGGTGCGACAACGGCGTCAGCAATTGCCTTTTCATGGATTGCTTACGCGATGATTCTTGCGCTGGGTGTTTTTGGCGGTATTTTATACATTTTTCGAAAAGAAGATAAGGTTGATTCTAAAATTATTATGGAGGACAAAGACATGGTTGAAACAAATAGCGAAAAGAAACGAGATGAAATTCTCGACACTCAAAAAGAATTATTAGATGAAAAAAAATCAAAAATGCATAAATATCAGGAGCTCATTCTTGGCAAAACCGGGATGTGGAATCTAATAAAATATGAGCTTATCATGACTTTTACAAGTTGGCTCCCCGGTGCGCTTGGATTGCTACTCAGGAGCAAACTGTATCCAAAAATCCTTGGTAGCTGCGGCAGAAACGTGGCGTTTGGAACCAACATTGCTATTCGCCATCCGCATAAAATCCATATTGACGACAATGTAGTGATAGATGATCATTGTGTTTTGGATGCAAAGGGCGAGGGCAATAAGGGATTGAAGATTGGTAATGGAGTTTTCATCGGTAGAAATACAATTCTCACCTGTCACGATGGCGATATTGTGCTTGAGGACAATGTAAATATCGGGTTTAATTGTGTGATTTCTTCGCTGGGTTCCATTGTGATAAAGGAAAATCATTTGATGGCGGCATTTTGTTATTTAGTCGGTGGAGATCATGTGGCTGATCGCACTGATATGCCGATTTTGTATCAAGGAAGAACAGCAAAAGGCATTGTTATTGAAGAAAATATCTGGTTGGGCGCTGGCGTTGCCGTTCTGGACGGCTCAACAGTTGGCAGAGATTCGATTGTTGGCGCGCATGCAGTGGTTAACGGAAACATTGATCCGTATTCAATTGCCGTCGGTATCCCGGCGAAAACAATTCGTGATCGCCGGAATGGAAAAAAGAAACAAGCGAAAACGGTTTCAAAGTAACAGCGAATTTAATTTGTAGGAGATATAAATGATTGCGGGAATCCTTTATGCAGATCCAAAAAGAAACGTCATAGAAAACGAGATTTCATCGCTTTTCGATCTGATTACTAAAGGTGAACAAGAAGTACAATTTGTCATCGATGGGAATTTCGCTGTTGGATTGGGTCCCAGCGGAGTGAATGCGATTGATGAAAACTCAGAAATATGGCTCGACAGAAAACGGTCAGCGGTGACACTTTTTTCCGGTAGCATTTTTAACCGCAACCGACTCTTTGATACAGAAGCGAGGGGAATTTCCTGGGGGGAAGTCCTTTACGATGAATATATGAATAAAAAAACATCTCTCTTAAGTGAATTGAACGGTAACTATGTGCTTGCTTTTTGGAACGGGAAAAATCAACAGCTATCGTTAGCCCAGGACCATCTGGGTATTGAACCACTATACTATTTTCATGATGACGATAAACTTGTATTTGCGTCATCGATCAAGGCTATTTTAAGGCATCCGGAGATAAAAGCTGCAATTAATTTTGGGGGACTGCACAGTTATTTATTGTTCAACTATAATCCAAGCCAGGAAACGCTGATTTCAGGGATAAAAAAATTACCACAAGGACACTCACTCGTATTTGAAAACAGAAAATTAAAGACAGAGCGTTACTGGTGTTTATCGTTCAATGGCGTTACAACAAAGAACGAGCAACTAATCAGTGAGGAATTGTTATCACTGTTGAAAGATTCGGTCAAGGTTAGAGTGCGTAATGATGCGACCCACGGCGCATTTTTAAGCGGTGGTATGGATTCCAGCACGGTTGTCGGATTGATGAAGCCGTTGGTTAATGGCAAAATCCACACTTTTTCGTTTCGTTGTAAAGGCAAGTCTTTCGACGAATCCCATTACGCCAAAATTGTATGCGATAGGTATGAGACTGATCATCATCTGGTGGAATATGATGCAGAAAACGCGCTGTTGATTGACGATGTTGTTGCATTGATGGATGAGCCCTTTAGTGATATCGGAATTGAAGTCGCCTCGTTTATCCTCGGAAAATATGCGCAGGGAATGGTAGATTACGTGCTAACCGGCGATGGCGGCGATGAGTTGTTCGCCGGACACCCGGTTTATCAGGCGGATCAGGTGGCTCAAAAATTTTCCCGGCTTCCTTCCCCGCTTCAAAAAGCAATAACCGGAATTTTTAGCCTGTTTCCGGATACTGATAAAAAGAAAAGCTTTGCTGTCAAAGCTCAGCGCTTTGCCTACAGCTATCAATTTTCTGAAAAACTGTTCAGCAATCGCTGGCGGATTTATTATCAACCATCAGAACTAAAGCGCTTGTTTCAAAATGGCTTTACAAACAAATTGCTCGAAGCAGATCCTCTTTTGGAGATTGAGGCGATTTATCAACAGGCGGATGGGGTCGACCATTTAAGTAAAACATTATACGGTGATTATTTTACGGTTGTTAGTTTTTATCTTCGCAGAATGCAACTGCTAAGGGCTTTTGGGATCGAAGGTCGATTTCCCATGTTAGACCCGCGGTTGGTGGAATACGCTGCCAAAATCCCATCAGAGTTAAAGTTAAAGGGATCTGAAACCAAATATATTTTGCACAAAACCATGAGCGGCGTGTTGCCCGATGAAATTGTTTTTCGAAAAGATAAATTGGGACACAGCGTGCCATTCAAAAATTGGTTACGTGATGAGCCTCGTTTAAAAGGTTTTATTCAGGATATTTTATCGCCGGAAAAGATAAAGAAAAGAGGTTTTTTCAATCCGGCGTTTGTAGAAAATTTGTTAACGCAACATTTTAAAAAGACAAAAAATAATTCACATCGTCTCTGGGCTTTAACCGTGCTCGAGTTATGGATGCAAAAAAACATCGATAAATAATATGGCGACTCCAGTAGCTCATTCAATTTTTGCGCTTATAATTTATAAATTTTCTGGCTTGAGCCAAAAGTCCAGAATTTGGTTGGACGGATTTATTTTCATCGTCATAGCAAATTTTGCTGACTTTGATTATATCTTTGGATTTATCGAGGGTAAACCCAACGCCTACCACCATCAATTTACACACAGCATTTTTTTCGCGCTAGTTGTCGCTGCGATAGCAGGGTTTGTATTTTTTCAAAGATGGGGTATCAATTATCGAGCAGCATTTATGATAATGTTTCTTGTTTATGGTTCGCATTTGT
>DSAU01000542.1 GCA_011046315.1 bacterium | reverse complement strand
CATGAAATCCTTGATCAAAGACTGAGCTGCTTCAAAATAATGAATTTTTAGCTTGATTATGTTTCTAATTATCCGTATATTTTCTTTTAAAAAAATGGGTTAATTGCTATAAAAATAAACATCGAAAAGCTTTAAGTCAAATGGTAAATCAGAAAGGATTAGCCTCCTATTGTCAGGGATGCGGTTTGTGCGCAGTCAGCCGGCCAGACGACATAGCGAATACAGAGGATGAGGCGCTGGTTGACATAATCGTTGCTGAGGTGCTCAAGGAACTTGGTGGGATAGCCGGCGAAGTCGATATTGAATCTCAACAGCCTTTGATTCCGCTTGGTGTTTCAAACCGACATGTTCACATTACGCCTGAAACTTTTAAAAGGTTATTCGGAGACGATGTTAAATTGGAAAAATATCGTGATCTGTATCAAGCGGGTGAATTTGCCGCCCGGCAGTCCTTGACCATCGTTGGCAATAAAATGCGCGCTATTCAAAATGTGCGCATTTTGGGACCGATGCGGGATTACGATCAGGTCGAATTGTCATTAACAGATGCGATCCAGCTTGGTATCAATCCACCGATTCGGAATTCGGGAAAATTAAGCGGCGCGGCTCCATTGACATTGGTGGGTCCCAGATGTTCGGTTTATCTTGAGGAATGCGCCATTATCGCCAACCGTCATGTTCACATGCCCGGCAATATTGCCGCCCGATTTGGAGTTAAAAACGGAGATTTGATCAAAGTTCGTATTGGTGGTGAAAAGAGCACTGTTTTTGAAAATGTGCTGGTTCGCGTAAATGACGCCTGGAAGTTGCATCTGCATCTGGATACCGACGACGCCAATGCTGCCAACGTTCGCTGTTCGATGGCTGTGGAATTTTACGGTAAAATGTAAGGAAAAATTATGCAATTGGGTAAAGTGATCGGCAATCTGGTCGCTACCAGAAAATCCGGATGCACCCAGGGGATCCGGCTGCTGGTGGTGCAGCAGTTGGATGAAAATTTAAAACCAAAAGCAAAATATTTTATCAGCGTGGATTCTGTCAATGCCAACTCAGGCGATGTTGTTTTGACTTGTTCATCCTCTTCAGCTCGAATGACTGCCAGGACGAAAGGAATCTGCGCGGATAACGCAATTGTTGCAATCGTTGATTTGGTATCAAAAAAGCAGAAAAATATTTATCAGAAATAGCAAAGCGGAGAATCCGGCATTGAATGAAATTCCACTTGAAAAAATAGTTCAATTGGTTGTTAGCGCAGTGGTTGATGAATTGACAAAGCGGGGAGTAAAAGTGTCTGAATCCGCCATTTCGGGATCAATCAGTCAGAATATTGTTCAAAGCGGACAACTCACCGGCTTTAAAACCAAATCCGAAAAGATTGATCTGAGCAATTTCCGGTCGCCGGTATTGACAGAAAATCATATCAAACGGTTGCACCAACTTACTGCTGAAATTATCATCCCCCGAAAAACAGTAATCACTCCCAAAGCGCGGGAGGCGATTAAACGGCAAAATATATCGATTCGATTCGAGAATTAAATACAAAAACGAGTGATTAATTGGAGGTTTTTTCAATGGCGAAAGTAGCATTGGGTTTTATCGAAACGCGCGGCAATAGCGGCGCTGTCATCGCCATCGACGCGATGCTGAAAACCGCAAATGTTGACCTGGTAAAAAAGGTGGGCATCGGCGGCGGATATGTTACCGCGATTGTCCGGGGGGAAGTCGGCGCAGTCAAATCCTCTGTGGAAGCCGGCGCTGAGGCTGCCGCCAAAGTCGGAGAATTGGTGTGCGCCAATGTGATTCCATCGGCGCATGAAGATGTGTTTAAATTGATCGGTTTAAAGAGATAGGAGAGATGACATGCAGGAAGCTTTGGGCGTAGTCGAAACGATCGGGTTTGCCACGGCAATGGAAGCAGCGGATGCAGCCGTAAAAGCCGCCAATGTAAAACTGGGCGAATATCTGAAAGTCGGCGGCGGTAAAGTCAACATTATCTTACGCGGTGATGTGGCAGCAGTAAAAGCAGCCGTTGAAGCCGCTGTGGCTGCCGCATCGCAAGTGGGGCAGGTTGTGGGCCAGGCGGTCATTCCGCGTCCGGCAGATAAACTGTCACCCATTTTTCCCATTGATGTTGTTAAGAAATCAGCCACAAAATAGTGTGAATCTAATTCGAAAAACAAGATGCAGGTAAAAATATCTGAACAGGAAATCCAGGATATCGTCCGGCGGGTGGTTGAAGATGTAATGACCGGTGAACTAAAATCTTCGCCGACAATGGCGTCGGGTGATTGGGGCGTTTTTGATGACATGAATGACGCCATTCATGCTGCCCATGCCGCCTTTCTTGAATATGAAAGTTTTGATATTCAGGATCGAAAACGCTTCATCGACGCGGTACGCCGGGTTACGCTTGATTTCAAAGAGGAATTTTCCCGGATGGCAGTTGAGCAGACTGGAATGGGCAGGGCGGAGCACAAGATTACCAAACATATCAATGTCGCCAAACATGCGTCGGGCGTCGAATTTTTACAGCCCAAAGCCTGGTCGGGAAAAAATGGCATGGCGCTGGAAGAGTATGCGCCGTGGGGCGTCATCGGTAATATTTCACCAAGCACCCATCCCAGTCCCACCATGCTGGAAAATATCATTTCACAGCTCTCAGGCGGTAATACAATTGTGTTTAATCCGCATCCGGTCGCTAAAAAACTGAACGCTTATGTGATTCAGCGTTGCAATCAATACATTGTTAGCGAAGGCGGTCCGAAGAATCTCGTCACCTGCGTTGCTGATCCCACTTTGGAGAGCGCCCAGGTGATGTTTGGTCATCCGCTCACTAAATTACTATCGGTGACAGGCGGTCCTGGTGTTGTGGAAGCTGCGATGAAATTCAGCAAACCGGTGGTTGCGGCAGGACCAGGAAATCCGCCGGTGTTGATTGATGAAACCGCTGATCTCAAGCTGGCGGCGGCGGAAATAACCATGAGCGCCAGTTTTGACAATAATATTCTCTGCATCGCTGAGAAAGAGATCTTTGTGGTGGAGAGCGTTTTTAATGAATTTATGCGGCTGTTCCAAGCCCAGGGCAACAAGAAGTTGATCGTTTCACAAATGGATCAATTGGGAAAAAAAGCGCTGGAGCTTCAGGGTAAATATTACGTTATCAGCCGTCATCATGTGGGAAAAAACGCCAATCTGCTGGCGCGCGACCTTGGTATGAAGCTATCGGAAGAGGTTCCCTTGCTGTTTGGTGAGACCGATAAAGATCATCCCTGGGTCGTTGCTGAACAGATGACATCGTGTATTCCTGTGGTGAGGGTAAAAAATTTTGAAGAAGGCGTTGAAGCTTGCTTTAAGGCGGAACACGGCTTCGAGCACACCTCAAGTATCTTCACTCGGGATATGAATCGTGCGTCAATTTTTGCCAGGAGGATGAAAACTGATGTGCTGGTGATTAACGGCGGTTCGCTGCGGGGAAACGGCGGATTAACCGGGGAAGGATATTTTTCCCACACCATAGCATCACCCACCGGCCAGGGAATTACCAACCCGCGAGATTTTTGCCGGCGACGGCGGATAATGACAGCGCATTCATTGAGATTTGTTGGATCATGATTTAATTAAAGGAGCAATAAATGGTAGACGTGAAATCGATTGGTATTTTGGAAACCCGTGGCTTCACAGCGCTTATTTCAGGCGCTGATGCCGCATTAAAAGCTGCAAATGTGGAACTGGTGGAATGGCGACAAGTGGGCAGTGGGATCGTCTCTTTCATCATCGAAGGTGAGGTGGCGGCAGTGCGTTCATCAATTGAAGCTGCCCGCGCCGCGGCAACCGCAGTCGGTGAAGTCATTTCAGACATCGTCATCCCGCGGCCGGTGGATGAGCTAAGTTCAACTTACAACCAGTAGTCCTGTCGGAGAAAAAATGATATTTGCAAAAGTAATCGGAAGCGTGGTTGCCGCTCAAAAGGATGAAAATTTGCAGGGAAAGAAATTGCTGCTTTGCAAAGAAGTGGATCATCTCGGCAATCCACTGGACACCTACCACGTCGCCGTCGATGCTGTGCAGGCGGGTGAAGGTGACTGGGTGTTGCTATCGTATGGCTCGTCGGCTCGCATGACCGAGTTGACTCGAAATGCACCGGTGGACGCTGTGGTGATGGCGATCATTGATGATGTGCAAATCACAGCGTCGGCAGGCTAACCCATGAAAATCGGCAAAGTGGTCGGAAAGGTTTGGGCGGAACGAAAAGTGGAATCGCTGCGCGGTTGCCGGCTATTACTGGTTCAGCCTACCAATAGTCATTTGCAAGCTGTTTCAAAAATTATTGTAGCAGCGGATCCGAAAAATACTGCCGGAGTCGGCGATCTGATTGTTTACGTAACCAGCACCGACGCAATTCAAGCGTTTGACCACGATTTTGTCCCGGTCAATGCATCGGTGGTTCAACTGATTGATTCAATTGATTGAAAGGCAACATGTTTTTAGCGAAAGTCAAAAATGTAGTCACGGCAACGGAAAAGCATCCTGCGTACTCGGCAAAGACGGTCTATGTTGTCCAACCGGTAAAACCGGACGGATCGGCAATTGGCGATGAGTGGGTGGCTGTTGATTATGTCGGTTCGAGAATTGGCGACACTGTTGTTTGCGGCGGTGCTCCGGGTGTGGCGCAGGAGGTCTTCAAGCTGCAGCGGGCACCGATTCGGACGTTGATTATGGTGATTGTTGATCAACTGGATTATCGGGACATTTAGAAGATGACATTAGCTGATATTGCAAAAAATGGTGTGGTTGGCGCGGGAGGCGCCGGGTTTCCGACTCAGGTGAAACTTGCCGCCAGTCCGGAATTTCTAATATTGAACGCTGCTGAATGTGAACCACTACTGCATAAGGACGAGGAGATCGTGCGCCATTTTACTGATGAAGTGGTAGCAGGTTTTCGCATTGCCATGGAATTGACCAGGGCTAGATTGGGTATTATCGGGATCAAACAGAAACATCAAGAGCTTATTGCTTCGCTGGAGGAAAAAACTGATAGCCGTATTAAAATCGTGACTATTGGTGATTTTTATCCTGCCGGAGATGAGGTTACCCTGGTCTATTTAACCACCGGCAGAGTGGTTCAACCCGGCGAACTTCCGATTAGCGTCGCTTGTCTTGTTCAGAATGTTGAGACATTGCTGAACGTGGAGCGAAACCGACCCGTGGTTGAAAAATATTTAACTGTGGCGGGCGCAGTTGCCAATCCGATGACGATAAAGGCGCCAATTGGTGCATCGCTGGCAGATGTTCTCTCTCATTTTCAAATCACCGCATCCAGTTTTGTGATTAGATCCGGTGGATTAATGATGGGAGAGCTTGAGCACGATTTAAACGCGGTCATCACCAAGACAACCGGCGGATTGTTGGTTTTACCGGCTGATCATCATCTTGCCGTGGTTTATGAACGTTACGCAGATCCGCATCAAACGGTTCGTATCGCAAAAGCCGGCTGTGATCAGTGCAATTTTTGTACAGAGCTCTGTCCGCGCTATTTATTGGGTCATCCGGTGAGGCCCGAAACAGCCATGCGCAACCGGATGTTTTCCAGCGGTGATGAAAATTGCTTTCATCCGGGTAATGCGTTTTGTTGCGAATGCAATCTGTGCACTTTGTACGCCTGCCCGGAAGGTCTGGACCCAAAAGGGGCGACGTTGATCGAAAAACGCGGGATGTTAGCTCAGGGCTATCAAGGCCAAGCTTTGCCGGTGAAAGCTCATCCGATGCTTGACTATCGCAAGGCACCGACAAAAAGCCTGATGCAACGGCTTGATGTGATGCAATATAAAGATGAGGCGCCCTTGAATGAAATCGAATTCAACCTTAGTCGGGTGCGCATCCCTTTGAAACAACACATCGGAGCGCCGGCAAAATCGTTTGTCAGGATCGGTGACCGGGTGAAAAAATATGATCTGATCGGCGAAGCCAGCGGCGATATTTCTGCCAATGTTCACGCCTCAATTGACGGTGTGGTCTCCGACATTACCGAGAGCGATATTTTACTGGAGAAGTTGTCATGAGCACAAAATTTGCCATCGGCGTTATTGAACTGGCGAGTATATACAAAGGTTTTGAGGTTCAGGATCTGATTTTAAAATCAACGCTGGTCGAGAAACTGATTGCCCGCAGCATCTGTTCGGGAAAATACATCATCATTGTCAAGGGTGAGATCGCAGATGTGGAAACAAGTCTGGATCAGGCGCGCGAAACCGGGGGCTTTGCCATTGTCAGCGCAACATTGATCCCTAATGTGGATGAAAAAATTTTTCCTGCAATTTCCGGCGCCACCACGCTGGACAATCCGGCGGCCGATGCTATGCTCATTATTGAGACTTTTTCAGTCGCCGCTGCCATCAAAGCAGCCGATCTGGCGATTAAAGAGGCAGCGATCGACATTTTGCGAATCCACGTGGCGATGGCGATCGGTGGGAAAGGGCTGGTTGTTCTCACCGGAAATATCGAAGCGCTCAAATCAGCCATGATTCCGGCAATAGAATATATTAAAAATGACGGCATGTTAGCCGGATATTCGCTGCTCACCCAGCCGCATGAAGATGTATTGCGGGAACTGTTGTAGTCTTTTTTAACGGAGGAAATAAATGACCAATTATAGCCTAAATTCTGAATGGGAGCTCAAGAAACTAATTCTGGATATTGGCAAACGGATTTGGACCAGGGGGTATGTAGCGGCAAACGATGGCAATATCTCTGTGCGCATCAGCGATAACGAAATTCTCACTACTCCCACCGGGGTCAGCAAGGGTTTTATGACCCAGGAAATGATCATTAAAATGTCCATCGATGGTAAGGTGATTTCACAGTCGAAAAAGTTCCGCCCATCCAGTGAGGTGAAGATGCACATCGAAGTCTACCAACAGCGGCAAGATATTAAAGCTGTCATTCATGCTCATCCGCCTTACTGTACCAGTTTTGCAGTGGCGGGTATCCCACTGGATAAGTGCGTGTTGCCGGAGGCGGTTCTGACACTGGGTGCGGTGCCGATTGCGTCTTACGGTACGCCATCAACTATGGAGATACCAGATTCCATTAAAAGCCACATTCAGAACAGTGATGCAGTGCTGCTGGCGAATCATGGCGCCTTAACATTGGGGGTTGATCTGATCAATGCTTATCATCGTATGGAGACGCTGGAACATACCGCTCACATCACTTATCTGTCGATTGGATTGGGCAATGTCAATATGATCCCATCAAAAGAAGTGGATAAATTAATGACGTTGCGAGAACAGATGAACATTCCGGGCAGGATTAATATTTGCGCCACCGACGGTTCTTGTCAACATGACAACAGCCAGGGCGCGGCAAGCGGCATCAGCCAGGCGCAGATTGAACAAATTACACGAAGTGTAATCGAAAAATTACGCAAACAGAGCTAATCTGGGAGAGCGTAGCAGTGAAAATTTTAATCGCCAATCCGGGTAGCACATCTTATAAATGCAAGCTTTTCGATATGCAAATTTTGAAACCGCTGTTCCAAATAGCGATTGAGAGAATCGGAGAGCAGCAAGGCGTCTATCACTACCAGTTTGACGATTCGGATGAACGCAGCATTACCCAACAAATCCCGGATTATTTTGCGGCGGTCAATATTTCTATTCAAGCCCTGGAGCAAAAATACGCGCTTGAAGAAATTTCAGCAATCGGATTTAAGGTTGTGCTGGCAAAAAATATTACCGGTTGTGTGGAGTTGACAGATGATGTCCTGAGCGCGATGCGGGAGTATCTGCCGTTAGCGCCGGTTCACAATCAGATTTATCTGACGGCGATTTCCTGCTTTCAAAAAATAGTGGCTGATATCCCGCTGGTGGGATTATTCGAGACCGCATTCCACGCCGACATCCCGCCTGAGGCTTATTTATATGGGATACCGTTTGAATTTTATGAAAAATACGGCATTCGCAAATATGGTTTTCATGGCGCATCGCATCGATACATTGCCGAATATGTAACCGATTGCTATGGGCAAAATAGCGAGCAACTAAAAATTATCTCTTGTCATCTCGGCGGCAGCTCCTCGGTTTGCGCTATTCGTAATGGGAAATCAATTGACACCACTATGGGCATGAGCCCGCAGTGCGGTCTGTTGAACGCCAAACGGGTCGGCGATTTGGATTCATTTGCGCTGCTGTATTTGATGGAAAAACAAGGTTTGACAATCCCTGCCGCGCGCGAGCTGTTAATCCAACGCAGTGGAGTGGTTGGCATTTCCGGGCTGAGTGGGGATTTTCGCGATATTGAACAAGCCATGAACCGGGGACACCAACAGGCGCGATTGGCATTCAATACCTTTGCCTATGTGGTTAAACGCTATATCGGACAGTATCTGGCGATTATGAATGGCGCGGATTATATTGTGTTCACCGGCGGTCTGGGACAAAATTCTTCATTGATGCGGCACACAATTCTCAACAATATGGGTAATCTGGGAATCATGCTCGATGAAAAGAAAAATCAATCCAATCCGGCTGAAGGAATAATTTCCGCGGAAAATTCGAAAGTCAAAGTCGCGATTGTACCCACCAATGAAGAGCTGGTCGTTGCCAGTTCGGTGCAAGAATTTATTATCCGCAGGCACACGGCAAAATGAATATTTCGCTTGATTCAGCTTGTTAGCTTAGACACTGTTGAAAAAATGTAAATTCAAGACAACATTTCCTCTCAAAAAAGTTTTTCGATTGTTTTCTGCAAAGATGAATTTAACCAGCTAATCTAACCAATTAGGGGAGCTTGCGATGGCTGATCTAACAAACATGAAAATGAATACTCCTCAAAAAAGACTTAGAGGTTCGTTACCTCGGATCGGAATTCGTCCGGTGATTGATGGTCGAAGAAAAGGCGTTCGGGAATCGTTGGAAGAGCAAACCATGAAAATGGCACAATCCGCCGCCAAATTATTATCAGAGCAACTGCGCCATGCCAACGGTTTACCGGTAGAGTGTGTGATCGCAGATTCGACTATTGGGGGTGTTGCCGAAGCCGCTGAATGCGCCGAAAAATTTGCCCGTGAAAGCGTCGCTATTTCGCTCACAGTGACGCCATGTTGGTGCTACGGAACCGAAGTCATGGATACTGATCCATTGATTCCGAAAGCAGTATGGGGATTTAACGGGACTGAACGTCCTGGAGCCGTCTATCTGGCAGCCGCGATGGCCGGCTACAATCAAAAAGGACTACCGGCTTTTGGCATTTACGGAAAAGATGTACAGGATAAAGACGACACCTCAATTTCCGATGATGTGAAACAAAAACTGTTATCTTTTGCCAAATCCGGACTGGCAATGGCTGAAATGCGCGGAAAATCTTACCTTTCGTTGGGATCAGTTTCCATGGGAATCGCCGGTTCGATCGTCGATGAAAGTTTTTTTCAGGATTACCTCGGCATGCGAAATGAACACGTGGACATGAGCGAATTTGTGAGAAGAATTGAAGAACAGATTTTCGATCCCGAAGAATTTAGCCGCGCCTTGAAATGGGTAAAAGCCAATTGTCAGGAAGGTGAGGATATAAACCGGACAGAGCATCGTCACAGCCGGGAAATGAAAGACCGGCAATGGGAGATGGTGGTCAAGATGATGATGATTACCCGCGACCTGATGATCGGAAATCCAAAACTGGCTGAAATGGGGTACGGCGAGGAAGCATTGGGACATAACGCGCTGGTTTCAGGATTTCAGGGACAGCGCCAGTGGACCGATCATTTTCCCAACGGCGATTTTCTCGAGGCAATGCTTAACTCATCGTTCGATTGGAACGGAATTCGTGAACCCTTTATCGTTGCGACTGAAAATGACTGTTTAAATGGCGTCGCCATGCTGTTCGGTCATCTATTAACTGACACCGCACAAATTTTTTCCGATGTACGTACTTACTGGAGTCCACCGGCGGTGAAGCGAGTGACCGGAATGAACCTGTCAGGGAGGGCGGAAAACGGTATTATCCATTTGATCAATTCAGGTTCAACCACCCTTGATGGAACCGGACAGCAAATACAGCACGGCAAACCAGTGATGAAACCATTCTGGGAGATCACGCCCGAAGAAGTGGGAAAATGTCTCGACGCTACTCGTTGGTGTCCGGCGGAGCTGGAATATTTTCGCGGCGGCGGTTTTTCGTCACAATTTGTCACTGAAGGTGAAATGCCGGTCACCATGGCGCGTATAAATCTGGTGAAAGGATTGGGACCGGTATTGCAGATTGCAGAAGGATACACGGTGGAACTTCCCGAAAAAATTCACCAGGCTTTGAACCGGCGAACCAGTCCCAGTTGGCCCACTACCTGGTTCGCGCCAATTTTGACCGGCGTTGGAGCGTTTCATGATGTCTATTCTGTGATGGCAAACTGGGGCGCCAATCACGGTGCAATAAGTTACGGACATATCGGCGACCGACTGATTACACTGGCCGCGATGCTTCGGATCCCGGTGAACATGCACAACGTGGCGCCGGAACGGATTTTTCGACCTCACACCTGGAGCGCCTTTGGTACTGAGCACACGGAAAACGCTGATTACCGGGCATGCGCGAATTTCGGACCTGTTTACGGAAAAAAATAAGAGGAATCGATGATGGCAGCTTCTAAATTTTTAGCCGTTGATTTTGGTGCGTCCAGCGGCAGGGCGATCATCGGTAAAATCACGCCACAAAGAATTATCCTGGAAGAAATTCATCGTTTCAACAATCAACCGGTCAATCTGTTGGGTAGCCTTTATTGGGATTTTCCTTATCTATTCAATGAATTGAAAAAGGGGATTAGTCAGGCAGTCAAAAATGGTCACGATGAAATTCAGGGCATCGGTATCGATAGCTGGGGCGTGGATTTCGGGCTGCTCACTCGCGACAATCAACTTTTGGGGAATCCGTTCGCTTATCGAGATGCCAGGACTGACGGTATGATGGAAAAAGCGTTTCTGCAAATGCCCGCCAATGAAATCTATGCGCTGACCGGGATTCAGTTTTTGCAATTGAACTCAATTTTTCAACTGTTCAGTATGGTGGATTCGAAGAATTGTTTGCTGGATTTGGCGGATTCGCTACTGTTTATGCCGGATCTGTTCAATTTTTTCCTGACCGGAGAAAAGACGTCGGAATATACTATCGCTTCAACATCGCAACTGTTGAACGCCAATACCAGAGAGTGGGAACCGCAAATTTTCGACCGATTAAAGCTGCCGCTGAATTTATTTCAACCGATCATTGAGCCGGCGACTTTCATTGGCAAGCTGTTGCCGGCAGTGACGGAGGAGCTGAATATAGCACCATTGGACGTAATCGCTGCTGCGAGTCATGACACAGCAAGCGCTGTGATTGCTGTACCAGTGCAAACATCGGCAGACTGGGCTTATCTCAGCTCAGGTACCTGGTCATTACTAGGGATGGAAATCGAACAACCAATAATTACACCGGAATCGCTCCGCCATAATTTTACCAACGAAGGCGGCGTGGATAATAGCATCCGGTTTTTGCGCAACACAATGGGACTGTGGCTGCTGCAACGTTGTATGGCGCAATGGAGCGAATCCGGTGAAGCTATCGATTACTCACAATTAGCGGATTTGGTCAGCAGCGCACAACCGTTCCAATCGCTGATTAATCCCGATGATATAACTTTCCTGAATCCGCCGGACATGGCGGCGGCGATTCAGGAATTCTGCCGTCAACACAAGCAACCGATCCCAACGACCAAAGGTGAAATCATCCGCTGCATTTTAGAAAGCCTGGCGCTGAAATACCGCTATATCTGTGATTTGATGAATGATCTGAGACCCGCTCCGCTAAAGAGGTTGCATATCGTCGGCGGCGGCTCGCAAAATGAACTGCTCAATCAATTTACCGCCAACGCCACCGGTCTGGAGGTGATTGCGGGCCCCTCTGAAGCCACCGCGTTGGGAAATATTATAGTACAGGCAATCGCAACACGAGAGCTATCGTCCATAAAAGAGGGCAGGGAGTTAATCGCACAATCGTTCCAACTGAACCATTTTCAGCAAACTGAACGCGATTGTTGGGAACAAGCTTATCAGCGGGCAAAACCATTGTTTTTCACCTAAAATTTTAAATTAGACTTCAGTTGTTTGAATTATTTTTTGAACAATTTAGGGTCTGTTATTCCATTAGAAGCACTATATTTATTCAGGAAAGGGCTAAAACGGTTCTTGACCGAGTTGGCTCTTGAATCAGTACCCGAATTAATTCGAGTGTTGGTTAATCCGGCGCTGTAACAGCGATTATGATGGATCAACTTAAAAATGCTTGACAATAATTTTGCAATTCACTATATTTAGTCAAGTCAAAACAAACACAGTTGGCAAAACCTCAGATAAATGTGGAATACTGATGCCATCGCTTAATAACCTTACTATTTGACAGATGATAAAATTTTTGAATCAAGCCATCTATTTTTAATATTTTTTCCAAACAAAGCGATGGCATCAGTTACCATTTCCACCAATAGCTGAGGTCGTACTAAAGCTGCCCCTGTAGCTCAGGCGGATAGAGCAGCGGTTTCCTAAACCGCGAGCCGCAGGTTCGAGTCCTGCCAGGGGTACAAAAAATTAGCTCCTAATTATTATTTAATTAGGGGCTTTTTGTTAAATAACAAAGATTTATGCAAGCTGTGTTTTTCTTTTAGATTCAGTCTTTATCTTTTGGATAATCTTCTATAATTTCGCCCTTAAGCACACTTGAAAATACTTCATCAAAAGTAAGGTCATCTGAATGTGATTCTTCATCTGCATGGTCTGTAATTCGAATCTTATTATTTTGAACTGCTTTGATTATATCATCGATTTTCAATTGGGAAATCCTTTTTTATAATCAAAAAAATATGTGAGTGAGTTAGATTGATAATTGTTTTTACAAAATGCGAGTTCTTTAAATTAAAATGTCAAAGTACACTTAAAACCGTAACCACCGATGGGCAGTTGAAAGTGTACCACCGATGTGCAATTGAAAGTGTACCACCGAAAACATACCAATCTTTATTTGTTATTCGTACAGTTTTTGGTAAATTATTT
>DSAU01000508.1 GCA_011046315.1 bacterium | reverse complement strand
TATGATTTTGATCGACTAAATTAATAATCTCCCGCAACTGGCAGAATTCGAAACCAATGGAAGTACCCTGACCGGCGGTGGTTTCCAGCACTATTTCCGTGTTGAAACCAGCACAACGTTCAAGAATAAAATTCAGACTTTCAGCGATAAGTTCAATACCCATTTTTTGACCCAGCCCCTTGTGAGCGCCCGGATGAAAAATATAGCTGCGAATCTTCAACGATTCAGCGCGTTCTAATTCCAATATAAAGCTTTCGCGCGATTTATGCAATTGATTTTTATCAGGGCTGCAAAGGTTTATCAGATATGAAGCATGCGCGACAACGCATTCAATAGGTGAATCTGCCAGCGCCTGCTGAAAACCGAGAATCTCCTTTTGGGACAGAGGCGGCGCATCCCATTGGCGTTGATTTTTAGTAAATATCTGGATGGCGGTGCAACCGATCTGAGCGCCGCGGGCCGGCGCTTTGTCCACCCCGCCAGCGATTGAAACATGCGCTCCCAGCAACATTTTCGGTTTGACCTCATTATTTTGGGTATAAAAAAAGCCGTCAATATCGACCACTTAGTTCAGAGTCGATTAGACGGCTGGGTTGTTAGCAATTTATTAGCCCAGATAATGTTGCAGGTTTTCCCGCTGGTTAATGTATCGAAGCTTGCGCAACGCCCTGTTTTTTATCTGTCTAATTCTTTCCCGACTGAGATTCATCAAATCACCAATCTCCAATAACGTCAATGGTCTTTCCTGTTCAATACCGTAATACCATTTCAATATTTTACATTCTCTTTCAGGTAGTGTATCCAGCGCCATGCGAATATCGGTCTTCAACGATTCGTTGAGCAGCTCCCTGGAAGGTTCAGCAAATTCATTACTGCCAACGCGCTCCAATAATGATAAATTGTCGCTGTTGAGATAGGTGGAATCATCAAGCGATAGATCACGTCCCCAATAAATCATGTGTTGAGATAATGTATCCGGTGAGATGTTCAGTTCAGTCGCCACTTCTTCCAATTCAGGGCTTCTGCCCAGATGTTGTTCGAGATTTTCAATAACGGTGAGCATTCTCTGCAACCCCCAAACGTGATTGATTGGCAGCCGAACCAGACGCGAATAATTGGCTAACGCGCGCAATATGGATTGTCGGATCCACCACACCGCATAGGAGATGAATTTGACGCCACGTTGGTAATCAAACCGTTTTGCCGCTTCGATTAAACCGACATTGCCTTCGCTGATCAAATCGTCCAGCGGTAATCCCCGATCCTGATAATCTCGCGCGATAAAAACGACGAATTTCAAATTGGCGCTCACTAATTTCTTAAGCGCCTGGCGATCACCCTTTTTTGCGTCGCGTGCTAATTCGAACTCCTCCTCGGACGATAGTTGTGGAATATAATTGAGTTCACTGAAATATTTGCTTAAGTTATCTTTCTCACCATTATAAATCGCTTGTTTTTTCATCGGCATCACCTACCGGATAAAAAATCAAAAATAACAAACCATCAATTGATTACTTTTTTAAAAATAATTATTTTAAACATTTTTTATGTGATTTGTATCACCATTTGGCAAGATTAAATCATTTTTTCGAATATTGTGAATTGGATAATTTTCCAATAATTTTCTTTTCATTTCCAGCAATTTGCTGACGCGAATTTTCTTTCTCTCAAGATAATCCGCAATGCTCTGTGCCAGCTTGCCTCCGCTCAATCCAATAATTTCATCCCCAAAAAGAATAGTATCTTTTTCAAAACTAATTGCCAGTTGTAACGCACTGATATCGTCAAACAGTATCGAATGTGTCCCAATTTTTATCAGACAGTCGAAAAGTGATTGAGCCTGTGAGATGCTGTTGAAGTAAAAGCGAGGATTGTCCAATGCAGTTGGATCGTCAATAATGATATCATTAAATTTTAGGCTCAGGTCTTGAAAAAGTTTTATTTGATCTGCGCTTTCAGCACTCAGCAAACGATAATTTTTTTTAAGTTCATCATGCTGAGTGTGCTGCTCCATGGCCTGGTAGAGCTGTTGACACTTTTGAGCAATGTGCAGCGCCATATCAAACAATGTCGGTTCAGTGGCTATGTCGCTCATTTAGATTCTCCGAAATAGGTTAGGACATCCAAATGAGAATTAAATTCTGTAACTTGAACCCTCGATAGCTGCATCAAGTTTCAAATTATAATCAAATTTTTTAATTTTTTGTCGATAATCATCCACAATTTTTTCAATTTGCTGGTCAGTTCGATCAGGTTCATGATGAAAAAATAGCAGATAGTTAACCTCAGCATCTTTCGCCAGTTGAAGCGCCTGATCATAGGAGGAATGGCCATAACCAATGGTATTATTCATCTCCTGGGGCAGATAGTGCGCATCGTGAATTAATAAATCAGCTTTTTGACAAAATTTGACAAAATCCTTCCACTGTGTTCCCGAATTTCCTTTCGGCATTAATTCGTTATCGGTTATGAAAACAACACTACGATTATTTTCATCGACTCTAAAGCCATTGGCTCCGCCAGGATGATTGTTTTCGATGCAAATTAAATTGGCGTTATTAATGGTCATTCGATTTGCTATGAGTTCGTGAAAAGTGATCCTGGATTGTAATTGGCTGAACTTAACCGGAAAGTAGCGGGAATCCATTTGCGTAATCAAAATATGCTGCAACTTTTGATAGACAGTCGGACAGCAATAAATTTTAATATTGAAATCACGGGAATATGCTGGCTCAAACAACGGAAAACCCTGAATGTGATCCCAATGCGAATGGGTGAAAAAAAGATGAATCGTCCCACTTTTTCTCTGTCGGACAATGTGTTGTCCCAACTTTTTAATCCCGGTTCCGGCATCGAAGACAAATATCGTCCCATCATCAAGAATCACCTCCACGCAGGTAGTATTGCCTCCGAATTTTATAGTCTCCGGACCCGGCGATGGGATCGAGCCACGAGTTCCCCAAAACCTAACTTCCAAAATGATACCTCCTACTACATTCCCAGGCACGCCGCCTTCAAGGGAAAACCAGTTTCGACTGCAACCAACGACAGTCGACATCTCCACGTTTTTCAGTTGATTTGGTTAATTTCTACTCAGTTTAACTTTTTTCGTGGATTAATATATCAGTTACAAAAACTATTCCACTTCAGCGACAATATTAATCACCATTAACACCTATGTCCAAATCAAGCGAGCAACAACCAGCTTTTATACATCGCTGTTAACAATAAGGATCATAATTTTATCACTTTTTATTCGAGTCAATTTGTCCAAATTTGCGGGATTGGTAACCGAATATGAATAAAAATATTTGTTAAGCAAAATAATTTCAAAGCGCCAAGACGATTTTAATAGATTAAATATTGGAAATCAAGTTGTTGAGTCAATTTATACATATAATACAAAAAACTCAAATAAATGTCAATAAATATTCTTAATCAATGCAATTTATTTTTCTAATGTTAATCGGCAACTGTTGTAGCGGAGCAAATCAAACTATATTTTTTCTTCAGAAAACAAGCTGCAAATTTCGATGAGAATTTCATTGATTTCTTTTGTATCTATTCAGCGCCCCCGAAACACGCTAAATGCTCAAAAAATAGTCAGGCGATAGCCAATGGCACAGCTTATTCGTCCGGAGGAAAGCGATAAAACTATTGGTGCTTGTTTTATGTTTATCAGACGATGGGATGCGGTCTGTCCGAAAAAGACTTTAAATTGCCCGTTGCGATCATTGTAAGCGACCCCGCCTAAACAGGAAGCAAAGCAATCTTTTATTATTATTACGAGATTGCTTCTCGTCCCTTCGGCGAATCGCAATGACAGTGTAAGGAGCTGTTTTCGGACAGGCACGAATTATTGAAATAGGTTACTGCCGACATTTTTTATCAGCTTCAGGCTTTCTGAAGTTGCTACATAAATAATATCAACAACGGCTTCTTCAATAGCTGGTAATTTCTTTTTTTACTTCATGTTAACAGTTTAATACTTTTCAAAGACCTGGCGCTACCCTCAATTATTTTGCCAGTTGGGTTATAATAATTTTTTCCAATTAATCGGATTTTTTCATTTTTTCATTGACATTGACAAGAATTATTCTTACTTTTAGCCACAATTTCTAAAATTTACCAACTGTTTAAACATGATAGGAGGATATCGAAAATGACTAAAGCGGAGCTCATTGATAAAATTGCCGGTGTTGATGGAATACCCACAAAAAAGGTTGCCGGCGAAGCTGTCGACGCACTTTTTGCAACATTAACCGATTGTCTCAAAAAAGGTGATTCCTTCACTTACCAGGGTTTTGGTACCTTCAAGGTTGCTCATACTGCCGCAAGGACTGGCGTCAATCCTGCAACCGGCCAAAAAATTCAGATCCCTGCCGGAAAAAAAGCAAAATTTACCCCCAGCAAAGGACTGAAAGATTTGCTTAAATAAGGCATCGAAATTTAATAACGTTGAGAATAATCGGGACGTTCTGATGATTGAGGACGTTCCGATTATTCTACCTGAGACAATTGTTTGCTACATTTTTATGACAACGTTTTGCAAGTTCATTCATTCTTCCATCCTGATTATATCATTAGCATCTAGAATTTTTAATTGTGAAATTTATCCGATGTATGATAGACTTTTAACTCCGAATTTTTTGCTTCCATGTTTTGTCATTGTACCCCGGTTGGTTAACCTTACTCTCAGCAGCGCCAAAATAGAAATAATACACTTTAACCGGTTTTGGATATCCAAAACTGTTCTGATAACATTAAGGACATTAAATAGAGAAAGACCCTCAAAATGAGTATTGAATCCCAAATATTTGAACTTTTCGAAAAAAAGCCAGGACAAACCTATACAGCTCGGGAACTGGGAAAATTATTACAGATAAGTGCTGACAAATATCCGGCATTTAAACAAAAATTAAAACTAATGCTGCAGCAAGGAAAATTAGCGCGACACAAAAAAGGTAGATTGGGGCAGAGCGCTCAACGGGTAGCGGTCACCGGAATCCTCCATGTAAAAACCCAAGGCTACGGCTATCTGATTGCTGACGATCAGAAATTGGATATTTTCATCAGCCAGAAAAACATTGGAACGGCAATGCACGGTGATACCGTCCGGGCGGTGCTGTTTGCCCACCCCAAAGGAAAAAACCCTGAAGCAAAGATCGTTGAAGTGATTCAGCGCGGCAGGAAAAATATCGTCGGTATTTTTCGACAAACAAAATACTGGGGGATTGTCTCGCCTGATGAGCTTAAATTACATCGCGATATTTACATCGCCCCTGAAAACCAAATGAACGCAAAATCGGGCCAAAAAGTAGTGGCGCACCTGCTGCAATGGGTTGATGAACGACAGAATCCTGAAGGGAAAATTGTTGAAATTCTCGGTTTTCCAGAAACGCCCGGCGTCGATACCCTGTCAATCGCACGCTCCTTTGATCTTTCTGACAAATTTTCAAAAAATCTGATTGAGCAAGCCAACCGTATTCCGGAAACCATCCCTCAATCAGAAATCAACCGTCGCCTTGATTGGCGTCAGGAATTGACTTTTACGGTAGATCCGGTCGATTCCAAGGATTTTGATGACGCCATTTCTTTAAAAACGCTCAACAATGGCAACTATCTACTCGGCATACATATCGCAGATGTTAGTTATTACACACCGCCAAATAGCCCATTGGACAAAGAGAGTTCCCGTCGCGCTACTTCAGTCTATCTGGTCGATCGGGTGATTCCGATGTTTCCTGAAAAATTATCAAACGAGATCTGTTCATTAAAGCCGGGTGTAGATCGTCTGTCTTACAGCGTGCTCTGTGAACTGTCAGCTAATGGCGACCTGATTCAATATGAAATCAGGGAATCGGTAATAAACAGTGACCGACGCTTTAATTACCAGGAGGTGCAAGACATTATTGACGGCAAAAGCCGCGATCCAAAATTTGCCGATACAATTTTAAAAATGTACCAGCTCAGCCGAAAACTCATCCAAAAACGAGAGAGCAGAGGCAGCCTGGATTTTTCCAGCAGTGAAGTCCGCATCAGACTCGATGAACATTTGAAACCAATTGCCATTGATCGGGTAATGCAATTGGACAGCCACCGGCTGATCGAGGAATTTATGGTGCTGGCAAACTCAACTGTTGCGCGACATGTGGATAAAACTCTTAAGGAGCAAACCGGAGTAAAACTGCTGCTTCCGTATCGGATTCATGAACGCCCAAGCGCCGAAAAACTAAACGATTTCAGGTTATTTCTCGCCGCCCTCGGGATTGATTTTCCACTGCGCAAACGAGTGACGCCAACCATGTTCCAAAAATTGCAGCATTCAATTCGCGGCACTGAAAAACAATTGCTGATCGAAGGCGTAATGATTCGAAGCATGATGAAAGCCAAATACACCACCAAAAACGAGGGCCATTTCGGATTGGCGCTTAAATATTACTGTCACTTCACCTCTCCGATTCGGCGTTATCCGGATGTGTTGGTTCACCGGTTACTCAAGCATTATCTTCAGAAACCAGGCGAGATTCCCATCAAAAAGCAAGAGCTGGAAAAAATGTGCAGCCACGCCACTGACATGGAAATCCGCGCTATGGAAGCTGAGCGCGCTTCGATCAAAGCCAAACAGTTGGAATTCATGCTTGATAAAATCGGGGAAACTTTTCACGGCATTATTTCAGGCGTCACCTCGTTTGGTATTTTTGTTGAAATCACTAAATATCTGATCGAGGGTTTGGTTCACATTACCACGATGACCGACGATTATTACAACCACGATGAAACGCGCCACCGGTTGATTGGAAATTATCAGGGAAAAATTTACCAACTGGGGGATGCGGTTGAGGTAAAAGTTGTTTTGGTCAATCCGGAAGAAAAGATTATCGATTTCGAACTGGTTCCAAAATCAACCAATGCCAACCGCCCAACAAAGAAATAGACGGATTAGCTCTCGGTTCAACTGAATTGCTATTGAGAAAAAATTAACAAAAAATTTATCAGCAGAATTTTGAATCACTATTCAGCGATTCGGTTGGCTGTTATTTTTCAGTGAGAAGGCAGCAACTCTACATCAAAAAACCGATGCGGTTCAAAAATGGTCACGAACCGTTCATTGCCTTCTTGATCCATTACTACTTTGAACCCAATATTCACGCCGATCTTTTCATGCGGCTTTTGCTCGAGACCCAATGCTTCATTTTTTTCAATGACAAATCGAATCAGATTGTAATTTTCTGCCAACTGCAATTGGCTATGGTGGATAATTTGTTTTGCCAGTTCCGAATCGTGAAAAGGCCATTTCTGCGGATCGCGACAATTATTGAGCTGAATGTCAACAACCAGGCTGCTGTCTCTTTTCGGAGCCAAATTGATCAGATAATTGTCCCTCCCCTGAAACCAACCATCAGCATCCGCATCCAGCATCAATTTGATTGGCGCCAGACGATCAGTTTTAAACACAAATTCAAGCCGGGCAAAATCCCAGCGCGCAAAAACTTCCGCGTGAATCCGTCTATCCAGTAACCGGGCAAACAAGTGGCGTTTCCCAGAGCAGTCCGGTATAGCGCGTTCGCTGTAAAATATCGCTGGTGGAAATGGATAAAGCGGATATGGATCTTCGCTATCGGGAATGTCGTCACCATCAGTATCCGGATCGAGCAAATTGGGCAGGGTTGCGCTACCGCCATAGGTTTCACCGCAACCTTCGATGATCCAATTGCTGAACCCGATTTCCTCCAAATCCGCGCTCCCGTCTTCATCGTCATCAACCCGCAACGGGCTGCTCCCCAACCGTTTTTCATCCATTGGCAATTCCGGCGCATCATCCGGAATGCCATCGCCGTCCTGGTCAACGGTAAATCTCAATTCACCGAACTGCAGATCGTACCATTTTGCCGCTGGCCAATTTTTCAAAATCCAGGCGTTGCCATCAAAATGTTCTCCAAAATGATCCGCTGAATTCACTGTCGGCGAAAAGTGGTTGAACATATACTCCGGATAACCACTCAACATAAACAGCTCATCTAACTGGTGGTGAAATTCGTGAACCATCAGCCAATTGTTCCCGGAGTTGTGATTGGCATGGGTCACTTCCCAATACGATAATCCGTACTTTCCGGTGGCGCCCAATCCCGCGGTAAATCCTCCGCCGCGTCCACGTAACACATATTTATTTATTTGTGAATCGAAATCGCGTACACACGCTAAAAAAAGTATCGATTGAAAGTCATCAACATCGTAGCCATTGTCAGATAAATATTTCTCCACCACGCCGTCAATCGGCGGATACCACCACTGCGGACCAAATAGTTGGTGTTTAAACAGGTGTTCATTCACGATTACAAAGCTATTATCAAGAAACAAATTCATCCTCGAATTCATCCAGTAAAAATGGATGCCGTCCTCGATTTGGGCTTTGATCCGGTCCAGCTCGCGCTTTGGCAAATCGGGTAATTCAGGCATGTCGGACCTAACTTTGGCAGTATCCAAAACATTGGCAAAGATCAGGGTCGCCATTCTTAGTGCGCGATAGTGTTTGCTGCCGGATTCTGCTGGGGTGATCACCGCTACTTTTGGACTAAAATTATTTTGCTGCGGAAGCTGTCGAAGCGTTGGAAAAAATTGATAGTGATACACAGTGGAGGGCTGCAAACCTGAAATCAAAAATTGATGCCATACTCCCCCATCATCAGATTGATCTGATAAAATTTCCTCTTTATAGAAAAAACGCAATCCGGACCTTTGAGAAGATGGCGTCGTAAACTGGATCAATGCCTGACCATTGGTGGGAAAATAAACCTCAGGCTCGGGCTCGCTGATCTCCTGGTTGAGAAACAGAAAGCGTCCGTTAAGATAATCGGCAACGATTATATTTTTTTGGCGATCGCTTGCCAACCCAAAGGGATAAATTCCTCCGATCGAATTTCCGCTGAACCGATCAAGCATCGTGCCATCGCTATCAAACATCCGGATTTCGTTAGCTACACTGAGATAAATCCTGCCATCCATCGCCAGCACATCTCGTCCTTCGCCATTACCAAAAACAAAACCAGAACGCCATTGAAAACCGTTTTTAGTTCGCTGGAAAATCTCGATGCGATTAATACCATTATTGACCAGATAAATCAAATTTCCTTCAACGTCAATAGCCGCAGGAATCTCCAGCCGGTCCTTTCCGAAACTGGCGATGTATTTCAGCTTGTTATCAAAAACCTGCACCCGGCGATTGCCGCTGTCAACGACGTAGATACGGTTCTTTTTATCATGGCAGAGATCGGTAGGATTTGCAAACTGCCCCCGGCCGGCGCCGGCAGTTCCGGCTGTCATTTTCCAGCGGTAATGTTTATCGAACAGATGCAAACGATTGGAATCCGCATCACTGATTACAATTTTGCCATCGCTCAATAGCGTAATTCCCAGAGGTTTTGATAATTGAATTTTTTGATCTGGCGGGACGGTAAAGGTTGAAATCAAATTGCTATTACGATCGATGGAACGAACCGCTCCCCTGCCGGTTTGCGGATAGATGATTTGACCTTTTCGGGTGATCGCAAAATAGCGGGGATAGCTGATGACCGCTGTCCCTTTTTTCATTGGTAATCGACTGAGCTCAACATCATCAAACTCGATCAGCGCGCCGGAAGATTGAACGCCGCAATATCCAGCTTTAAAATTTAACGGTTCCCGGACGGTCAGCGGTTGTTCATCGAGCAAAATATGGTAGCTGCTCTCATCTTGATCCACAATCAGTGTTAATTGACGCCAGCTTGAAAAATCCTGTTTTTCAAAACGAATGCTTTGACTGCATTGATAACCGCCCTGTACAAATCGCCCTACCAGCATGGTTTCGCTGGTTTCAAATCGGCTCATCTGAGAAAAATCGGTTGAACTCAGCTGCTCTGAATGAAAAAAGAAACCAGCGCCGGGTTCACCCTCGATCACCCGGAATCGGAATGTCAATTTAAAAGATGTTTCCAAAAAAACATTCAGCAGCGCTCCGCAATCATAATCCTTTGAGCGCTGTTGCAGGCTGCCGTTTTTTATTTGCCACTCCCCTTTTGAAATTGACCAGGCAGGGGAAAGAGCAGTGTCTTCCGCGGCGTTCTCGAAATCATCCCGAAAAATTACCAACTGGTTTTGTCCGAAGACAATACCACCGGTAGTAAGACACAACATCAGCAAGAAAATCGAATATCGCATAAATAGCCTTAGCTTTGATTAATCAGGCGTAAAGTGATTGAAGTTTAAAGTTAATAATCTTCAACATGTTTCAGCGTATCATTTTTTGCCGACTGTTCTAGCTCGTGCTCGGTCGTATCCGGTTGTAACACGCTATTTGCTGAATCAACTACAGACGGCGCAACAGGACGGTCGGGTTCCGGTGGTGTTTTTACCTTTGCCTGTGTTGGTTGGGTAACTTGCTTTTTCTCAGCCGCAAATGAAAAGTGCGTTTGAACGAACAGCCAAGAATTTCCGCTCTTTTCCAACACGCCAGAGAAAAAAACGTCATAATCGTTTTTGTCATGAACTGTTTCGATCTCAACTTTAACAATTGAAGTCACCCAGGCAGTTTGTAACGAGACGCCGATGTTGAGTGTTTGATCGCCGTGAAACAATTTAATTGAGCTGGTTGATTCAAATGCTTGCTTCCAGCTTTGTTTAATTTTTTCCCAGCCGATGATTGGCGCAACCTCGCCAGGTTTAAGCAAAACCGTTTGCGCTTTATTGGCGTAAAGTACTGACACGGCTGCCGCATCCCGGTTCTGTACTGCTGTCGCTAATTGAGACAGGCTCTGATTCACATTGGATTGAACATCAGAGAGCTCATCAATCCTGACGCAACTAAACAGTAACATCGAAATCATGGCGATTGATAAAAACAGTTTAATCCTTCGCATTTTTTGTCTCCGTTTAAATGGTTTGTTTTCCAATCGATTTTTTTATTTTAGTTTGCCGGAACTGAGGCTGCGTTGTTGTTTCCGCAGCAGTTTCATCCGACAGCTCCCCATCCTTCAATGGTTGACATTGCGAGCAAATGTATTGGGAGGTCCCGCCGGTCTTTATCTTCTCAGGTTGAGAACCACAAACGGGACAGCGACTATTTTCATCATAAGCAATCGAGAGCTCTTTCAACGAGTAATCGCCCTTGTTACCGAAAAAATCCAATTCGTAGGAACTGGATCCCAGCTCGATCGATCGATTCAAAACCTGATGAATGGCGCGATAAAGCTCAATAATATCAGTTTCATCCAGGGTTGAGATTTGTCTCAATGGATGCAGCTTTGCCTGAAACAAAATCTCCTGGATGTAAAAATTACCGATGCCGCGAATGTTCTTCTGATTCAGCAAAAACGGCTTGATCGCACCCCGTCGCTTTTGCAATAAATTTAGAAACTGGTCGGTTGATATTTCCAGTGCGTCTGGTCCTAAATGGTCAGTCATGGGATTGGCTTCGTTTTTACGCACCAGATGAAAATAGCCAAACCACCACAAGGTGACGAAAAAACCTGAACCATCAATAAATTCGAGGTAAAATTTGACTTTGATCGGTATTTCAGCAGAATCGACAAAGTAAATGATTTCACCACCCATGCCCAGGTTGATAAACAAAGCATCACCACTGTCAAGCGTGCATTTGATCCATTTTCCCCAGGGCTCAACATTGCGAATTGAGTTCCCGACTAAACCTGCAGAGTAATCTTGTTCAGGCCGGTTCAAACATTTGGGTTGTTGGATCACGACCTGGCGAATTTTTTTGTTACAAATTGTTCGATTCATTTGATGAGCAATGATAACGCTTTCAGGAAGTTCAGGCATTAATCTTCCTCCGGTGCCGCTGCTGATTAACCAGCGAATCGATCAGCGCGATCACTTTTTCCAGTTCGGTTTCCTCGCTATAAAAATGGATGGCGAAACGCAGCCAGCCTTCGCGCAGCGAACAGATTACTTTATTTGCCAACAGTCGTTTATGTAAGCTTGCGCTTTCCAGATGTGGATGTTTAAAAGTCACGATACCGGACCGTTTCTCATCCTGGTCCGGGGTCAATATTTCGCAGCCCAAATCTTTCAATCCGATTAGCGCCATTCGCGTTAAATTGAGAATTCGCTGTTCAATTTTCGCTGGACCAAGTTGATTGAGCAACTCCAATGAAGCGGTTAATCCGACCATGCCGATATAATTTTCATTCACCGGCTGAAATCGCCGCGCATCCGGGTAAAGTGGACGCACCGGATACAGACGGGAAATATCCTCATATTCAGCGCCTGCCCAACTGATGCCAAACGGCGTCAGTTCATCCAATATTTGGTTGCGGACATAAAGCAAGCCTGTGCCCGCCGGTCCCAATAACCATTTAACACCCCCGGCAGCGAAAAAATCGACCGGCGTCCGGTTTAAATCAACCTGAACAGCGCCCAGCGCCTGAATACCGTCAACAACCAGATAAGCATTGCTGTTTTTGGTGATTTGCCCGAGCCGCTGCAAATCAATTCGGTATCCCGACAAAAAATGTACCAGGTCCACAACTACCGCCCTGGTGCGCTCATCGATCAATCTTTCGAGGCGACAGTAAAAATCATCGGTGGATAATAATGGCAAATAGCGCTTTTCCACTTTTGGAAAACAATAATGCGCCAGATACAAACTCGCCACAAACGCGTCTTCCTGCACGATCATATTGTCACCCGGAAGCCAATCGACTGAATGCAACGCGATCGATAAACCGTCGGTTGTATTTTTTACAAATGTAGTATCTTCCGCCGCCACGTTCAACAATCGGCTGGCTTGTGTTCGGAATTCAGCTTGCGTTTGAAACATTTGATCAATCTGCAACTCCCCGTTGAGAGCCATTGCTTGCACAAATTTCACCATCTCCGCGGCGCTTTTTCGGGGCAATATTCCGGTGGAGGCGTTATTAAGATAAATCACTTCAGGATCGTAATCGAAAAGATTTTTAAAATTTGATGTCAATGTTTTCTCCAATCCAATTCTTTCAGAGTAAAGCAGCGCATCTAAAGATGAATGGTAATAATTTATCACTCCTTCCTATTCGGTTCCCTTTAAATCATACAAAATTTTGACCTAATTTGCAACAAATTTTTACAGCTAAG
>DSAU01000543.1 GCA_011046315.1 bacterium | reverse complement strand
TTTGATTGCGATCGCGACCAACTTTATTCCATAGCCCAGTGTTTGTTCGGTTGGGACTGGGCGCCGCATACCGTCCCCATCGGCATCTGGCGTCCGGTGCGATTGCGTTCAACGGGCATGGTACGCATTGCAAATCCAGTAGTTCGCTCTACAATTCTAAATCAGGGACTGGCGGAATTGGACATCAGTTGCGAACTGGTCAATCTGTCAAATTCTGCTCAGAAAATTCAACTGGACAGCATCATACGCGGGAAAAATTTTAAGAAAGAAGATATTTATTTTCAGCGTGTCGTTTCTTTGGCTGCCGGCGAAACAAAAAAAGTCCGCTGGCAACAAAAAATATCGCAGCCAGAACTCTGGTGGCCTAACGCAATGGGGGAGCAGCATCTTTATGAGCTTCAACTGGAAGCGAAAGTGGGGCAAAGCGCCTCTGACCGGCTGAGCTCAAGTTTCGGCATCCGTGAAATCAAATTGGTGGAAAACGAAAACAGTCGTCGGTTCATTGAGTCGATGAAAGCACAAACCGGCAGCGTTTACCATCTGGGTAAAGCGATTGGTGCTTATCCCTGGACATTTCAGGTAAACGGACAAAAAATGTTCGCTAAAGGCGCAAATTGGATTCCGGCTGATCATCTGCTTCGATTGACGCCGCAACGCTACCGCCGGCTGCTGCAATTAGCAAAAGACGCCAATTTCAACCTGCTTCGTATCTGGGGCGGCGGTCTCTATGAGACCGACGATTTTTATCAGCTTTGCGACGAGCTGGGCATTTTGACGTGGCAGGAATTCTTAAGCAATAAAAATTTTTCCAAAATTAATCGCGTCAATTTCCTCGAAGGTGTAAGGGCAACAATTTTGCGGATTCGCAATCACCCCAGCCTTTCGCTTTATTGCGGTGGCAATGAATTTGACCCCGACGATCATGGCAGCAAACAGATCATTGATGAACTGGAAAAAATGATCCGGGAGTTGGACCCGGACAAAGAATTTCACCGGGCTTCACCTTACATGGGAGACGACCACTACTGGGGCGTCTGGCACGGCAAGGAACCCTATACTCGCTACCGCATCGTGAGACCATTCCGCAGCGAAGCCGGCGTTAACACATTTCCTGTTATTGAAAATTATCGCAAATTTACTCCGGCGGAAAAACTATGGCCGCCGGATGAGGTATTCATCGAATATCATGGCGAAAACCGCGGCAAATATGTGCATCTGGACAAATTGAATCGCTACGCTGATGAATTTGGGGATTCGGCTTCGATTGAGGAATTCATCCGCAAAAGCCAGCTCTATCAGGCGCTCGCCAATGCGTTTAATATGGAATTTTGCCGCGCCCATAAATTTGAGAACAGCGGCTTGTTGTTCTGGCAGTACAATGATAGCTGGCCCTGCATTTCCTGGTCGATAGTGGACTGGTACGGAACGCCAAAGCCTGCCTATTATTGGATCAAACGGGCTTGCCAGGGTTTACATCTTTGTTTTGATTTTGAAAAATATTTATGGCAGGTTGGTGAACAATTCAGAGCACTACTCTGGCTGCTCAACGACAATCTATCGCCCGCTCGCGATTTGCATTACAAAAGCTTGTTGCTGGATATCAACGGAAATATTATTATCAGCCGCAGCGGTGATTGTCGAATTGAGGCTAATTTTTCTGAAATAATTGATGAGCTCAACTGGCGAATCGCTGAGGAAATGTCTGGGCGAACCTTTTTTATTGCGACTCGGCTGAAAAATGTTCACGGTGATGACCTGTCGGGAACTATCTATCCAATTGCAGTAACAAAATCCCCTGTGGATCCGGATGATCACAATAGTTACCACGCTATCTTTTCTGAATTGAACCGCATGGCTCAAGCCTCCGTTGATGCGGTTGTTTGCTCAGATCAAATTCAGCTCACAGCGGAAGGTGTGGCTTCTGCTATTGTCAGACTGTTCAACAATTCTGCACAATTAGCGTTTTTTATTCGACTGCGTTTTGAGCAGGAGTTTGATGTTTTTTTTGCGGATTATTCCGACAACTATTTTTCGCTGCTACCCGGAGAAATGCGGGAGATTGAGATCACACTCCGACAACGACATTCGCTTCCTTCAAAAGCTCCGCTGACATTAATTATTGATGGTTGGAATTGCGCTCCACAACGGCTTGCCCTTGAGATCCGCTGATATCTTTTTCATTGGCGGCTATTTAATTTTGATTAGCTTGAGCGAAAATCCGTGCTCTGACTAAATCTTTCAAATGGTTCAGCCGGCTGTCAGACTATTGCCATTCCCAAAACAACATCAGTAAATGCGCGGCCGACCAGCTAAAATGATTGGCATAAAGCCCTTGCCCGGTGTCAGCCGCATAATTTTCTCGAATCGGCTGATCCGAATTTTTCAGTCCCTGCAGCCGGTCAAATAGCTGTTTTGTAAACCGATCAGCGTCACTATCAAATCCGTAAACACGCAGCCCGCTAACCGCAAAATACGCCTGATCCAGCCATACAGGACCACGCCAGTAGTTATTTGAGAGCTGGGGAGCATCGCGCGCCAAAGTGGGAAACGGAGCAAAGGTTGCAAATTTTGAAGCATCGATTAAAATTTCGCGCACTGATGCGGCTTGTTGAGCTGAAGCCACGCCTGCCCACAGCGGAATCCAACCCTCGGGACCTTGAATGAGAACCGGTTCTTTTGTCTGCAAATTAATGTCGTAAAAATAGCCAGTCGATTCATCGAACATCAGTTTTTGAATCTTAATTTGCAGCTCCTCGGCTTCCCGCAGCAGCTCCCCCGCTTCCTCATTTTTTTGAAGTACAGCCGCTATTTTTGCAAGATATTTTTTTTCGGCAAATAAAAAGCTGTTCAGATCCACTGACTCCTGATCCATGGAATAGGCGCCGGCATGGTTTTTCAGCATATTGGCATGGTCAAACCGCGCCGCATTATCCATTCCGCTCTCCCAGGCTGCTGCCTCTATGCTGCCATCGGTGGAACCGTATTCGCATAATCCGTTGCCGTCATGATCCCGATGCGAGTACCACCACGCGTGGTAGCGTTTCAACTGCGGGAATATTTCCTTTAAAAAAACAGTGTCGCGATCTGCCTGGAAAACTTTCCAAACCGCCCACGCAGCCAGCGGTGGTTTGGTATTGCGCCAATTATTGTCGGCAGCCTCAGCAAAAATACAATCCGCGACCATGCCGGATTCGTCCTGATAATCGAACATCGCACGAATTTGGTCTTTGGCTAGCTCCGGCGCGAATTGCGCCAGCGCCGCCGCATGTTTCCAGGAATCCCACGCCCAAAAACCGAAAAAATACCGCGCAGCCGACGAAGGGAACAATCCCCCATGTCTCAGTCCGCGATAAGGCTTGCGCCAGTTATTGACAAGCGTCAGCATCGACTTTACCGCGACCGAGCGATAATCACTGCGCTGATGTTTGAAACTCGTCGTTTGAAAAATTTGCTGTAAAAAATGATTCCAACGGTGAACATTCCGTTCGAACGCCTGATTGGGTTGGCGCAGTAACTCTCGGATACTGTCAATTTCACTGAACAGATCCGTACCTTCGACGATGTGGGTGACCACGAAATAATTAAACAGCGACAGGTTCACCGGCAGATTGACCGGGGCTTTGCGAACTTGATAACGATTGGATTTAAGCTCATAATCGGTTGTAATAGATGAACGCGCGATCGGATGCAGATAAAATCTCTCCTCATCAGCCAAATCCAGCCGCAACCGATCATGCTCAAGCGTGAATTGCAAATCATTGGCAAACACGCTGCCCTGCCACTGCGGTATCACTGAAATAACATCAGCGGAAATATTTTTCATCACAGCGCGGATCAGAGCCGTATTGCCGGTAACGTACCACAGGTCTAACTGCAATTCCAATTTTTCGGTCTGAAAATACTGATGCAACCGCCCCGGATAAAAAACGATTTTCTTGTTGCGGGCGCCTTTGAAATCGATTTCTGTGAGATCATCAGCATTGAGCAGTTTAAATTGAACCAGCGCCAGGCTGAGCCACTTTCCCTCGGTAAATCGAAACGGACCCGGAAAACCGCCGAAATATGTACCGGCGCTATCCGGAGGCAGAGCGAATCCAAACCAGGCGCCGCGGTCAGCAAAACAGAACGCTTCCCCATCCGATGGCTGATCGGGTATATTTTTAATGTTTAAAAGGTCAGGAAAATCCTCAACAAAATCAACACTTTCTTTCGGTGCACAATTCGCAAACAACAGAATCGCGCAAAACCAGATACCAAAAATGTCAGCAATCTTTTTGTGGCGCCGGGATAAAATCGTCATCTTGTTACCCTGTCTTTTGATGAAAAAATGTTTTTCAAATAACCCTTTTACGTTGCTTTATACTTTTAACGGTGTTGAGTGAACTCTTACGAATAATTTGCGGTATTTTTTCCGAAACCATAACATATTAGTTGTCCCAACAAAGATTGTTTCAATTTCAAAAATGGAGACCATCTGAAAAATACTTATTTATTCTTTTCCATCCATCCGATAATCCCTGGCAAAATAAGCACTGTCGTTAAAAAACAGCCCGCCACGCCGACAAACAGCGCTGCACCCAAATGACCGAATCCGCGCCAAATGGAGAAGATCAACGAACCGAATGCCAGCATCGTGGTTAGTGAAGTTAATAAAATGGCTTTGCCGGTGCTGGCGAAAATAGTTCGAACTTTTCCTTTGCCTTCGTGCAGCCAGCGATGAACAATGTGCACACCATCATCAATCCCAATGCCGATGATCATGGGCAGTCCCATCACATTCATCACGGTAAACTGTTGTCCGGTCAGATACATCAAGCCCACCATCCAAAACACACCAATCCCCAGCGGAACCATTGCCATAAGCGCATATTTCGGTTTCCCGAAGTCGAGCCACAACAGACCAAACACAATGACCAATGTAAAAAAAATCGCATTGCGTCCTTCGCGACCGATGATGTCGATTAGCGCGCGAAAAACCGGGGGCATGCCTGTCACTTTGTCGCTTACGCTTTCGATGTCATCAACAAATCGACGAAAGAAATCGCTGTCAGTCCAGAGCGATCCGGCCGGATAAACGGTCACCAAAAATTTATTCCGACTTTGGTTGCAGTAACGATCAATAATGGATTCCGGTAACTCATTTAAATCAATGGGATCCGTAGTGCACATTTGCATTACCGATTTTTTAAAGTATGGTGAAACGCCTTTCTGAAAATGTGAGAATCCCTGGATTTGTTGATTAATTGAAGAATTATTTAAAATATTCAGCAACTGTTTGATTAAATTTTTCGAATCCGAATTGGTTGGCGAACCGATAATTTGTTTGCATTTGTCATCCACCCTGTCCTGTCCGCCGATATAAGCCATGTCCTGCATTTCCATGATGTTCATTTCCAGGCGCTCGATCTCCTGTTTAATTTTTAGTAATTCATTTGCAGATACTCTGGATCTGACGGAAGCGAACTTCATGGCTTTTTTAATGTCCCGGATGTGGGGTATTCGTTTTTTCTGCTTGAGATCGGAAGGAAGATACAGCGAAATATCTTCGGTGCGTGCCACTGTTCCTAAATTACGATAGTCTTCGGCCAATGTCCGCGACTCTTCCACACTATCACCAATCACCAGCGCGTAATTCATGTCCAGATCAAATTTATCGATAATAGTATCCTGCAATTCAATCGAGGTAAGTCCCTTGGGTTCGATATTTAAATAATTTTGGTCAAAAGTGATATTGGTGGCTGACCAAATCATCAGTATAGTTACAATCGCCACTGCTGTCAGCGAAAATAAATAATGTTTGCTCAACGATTCACATGTCTTCCCTAAAAAATTAAAAGAGAGATCACGTGTTTTTTGATATGCTTCTCCTTTTCCTTTCGATCTGATCCATACAGTGAATTTTTCCCACAGTGTGAGTATCGTTGGAAGTAGTAACATCGTTGTTAATAATATCGCTAACAATCCAAGTCCAGTGACAATCCCCATTTCTTTCATGCCCCGGGAACTGCTGATCATCATCGTTAAGAAAGCCAGTGCGGTCGTCAAAGCGCCGGTGACAACGCCTTTGCCACTCTTCATAAATGTCTTTTCCATAGCAACACCGATACTGTCGCCGGCAGCCCGCCATTCTTTGAATCCGGAAATAATGTGTATTGAAAAATCAATCCCGAGTCCCAGCAAAATAACTGCCATCATTTGTGTCATAATATTGAGTTGTCCGACCACCGCGGCTGCAATACCAATCGCCCAAATAATACCGATGAGCAAATTAAAAATAGCAAAAAGCGGCGCGAACCACATTCGCAATGAAATGATCAGTAGAGCCAAAATGGCAATGATTGCAATCAGCGTGGTGTAACCCAGACTTCTTTGGGAATAAACCATCTCATCATGTCCGATAGGCACGAAACCGGTCAAACCGGCTTTCAAATCAGGGTATTTTTTCAACTGTTCATCCAAAATCGATTGAACAGCCTCTGTTCCGCTAACCAGCAAATCAGTATCAAACATGGTAAAATTAGGAATTGCATTCATTACCAACGCTTTTTCGTCATAGGATAAGAAATAGGGCTCACCGATTAAAAGCTTATCAACCAATGTTTTTGCTTCTGACTCGGTGACTTTTTTATTTTGACCATATTTTTCAAGTACTTTGACCAATCTCTGGATACCGTCGAGAAACATCACTGCCTGATCTTCCTTTTCCCGTGTTGAGATGGACTCAGACTGCCCGATATATTCTTTCTCCATAGAATTGTTGAGATTGGTTAAAAAACCGGAAAGATTCGGATCAGTGAACGCATCTTTTAGATTTCTCAAATCGTTTTCTTTCATCAACATCAAACCGTGATTTTTCAAAAAATCGACTTCGGTTTTGTAGTCCACACGTTTAATAATAGGTCTGTTTTGCTTGGCTTTCAGTGATGCAATTTCCGCGAGTAGTTTTTCTATGTCATCCTGTTTTGAGTCTTTGTCTTTTAGCTCATGAATTTTCTCATTCAACTCCGACACTTTTTGATCGATTTTGCTGTTTTGACTCGTATCAACCGCTGTCAGTAATTTTGGTGCCAACTCATCGGCAAATTGCTTCATCCGGGATTCTTCACCCTGAACCACCACAATAATACTGGTAGCGGACACAAACTTTTCAATAATTTGATTAAACTGAATCGTTCGTCTGTCATCGGAAGGCAGCAAATCTGACCAACGCATCGTCACACTCAGTCGCTCTGAAAGACCAATAAAGATTATTGTCAGTACGAAAACAATCAGCAACATTCGCCAAGGATGATTAGTGTGTAGAGCAGCCAGTTTCTTTAATAGTTTTTCTCGCAATTTTTTAAGTCCCCGTTTGTATGTTGGATTTGTGATTAAATTGGTCTATTTTTTCGATTATTTTTTCTTTGTGTGCTTTGGATTTTCATTATCAAAATATTTGGGATCAAAACCACTGATTTTATGGCAGGCATTTTAGAAGGTAGTGTATCAGAAGTAATTTTTTCACTACAAAGGACACTGGGCATGCACAGTGATTACAGAGAATAATTTAAGAACTTTTTTCCCTTTGTGAAACCCTGTTGAGTTTTGTGATTTTATTCAATGCCCGACTTTTGATACAACCCCAATTTAAAAATAAATCTGAATAGTTACTCCATTTTTAAAAATAAACACGAGCTCTGGCGATCCCGCCATTGCCCAAATTTTTGGTATAAGCAGCGCCTTCTTTTCCGAAATAAATATTACCAAAAAAGTTCAAATCAACATTTTGAAATATATTATAACTTACCATTGGAATGACACCAAAACTCTGGTCCGAAATACTATAAATTGATGAACAACTGATATCGATAAGATCTGTCAATGGATGCTGAACTAAAAAATAGATTTGGTCGCGGGTAATGGTTTTTGTTTCCGCGTTCAGTAGGTGTATCCAATCGTTGAAGCTGTAATTTTCTTGATTATCATCCGCAAAAGTGTTTCGGTAAAATTCGCACATGATATAGGTTTGGAAATCGAAAGTGTAATCCATTCCCAAAACAATCTCGTAATACTCGTCTTTAATTTCCATTGGATTTGGGGGTGTTGACGTTGGCAGCAATTGATTGTAAAAATTTTGCAGTTCTGATTGATAATCAAAAATTACATCGCTATCAATTTTAATGTTATTATAAGTAAATTCTCCTCTGACGCCAAGTCCAAAAAGCTCGCCGACGAAATCTCCTCCAAAAACCCTTCGCTTTGTGCTCAGTTGGTAAAAATCCATTGCCATAAGATCAAAAAGCCGAGCATCGGTAAATTTCCACTGTTTTTGAATGGCTAACACTGAAAAATCAAATGGCGAAACATGGGTCTTAAATTTTACGAGCAGGTCAGAATATTTCCAGTCATCGGTTGGCGCATAAATCGCAGTGATTCCGGAGTAACTACCAATCGGAATATCCAGCCGGATTGCGTTGTGTCCGGGTTGCTCATAAGTCGGATCCACAACGTCTTTTTGGTTGAACACGTCGGTTGGATTCCAGACATAGCCGGTTCCCATAGATAATTGTTGTTTTCCAATTGTTAAATCCGCCCATTTGAATGAAAGCCTCACAAAAGCATTGTCCAAAAACTGGCGGTCATTGAAAAGCAAAACGTATGGATTGATGTTGAATCCCAGTAAAGTTAAATTCGGAATTTCCCGAACAGTTTTTTCGGGGAGAAAATTTAAAATGTCCCATTTGGTTTTACCGTGATAAGTAATATAATTGAAATTCGCCCGGAAAAAGACATGATCTGATGCATCCAATTCTAGGTCGACGCGCAATTTGTTCGAAGCGAGTTGGTAAAAATCATTTTCTATTTTCGCAGCCATGAGTTGCGGCTCATAATACCCAAAAAATTCAAGCTGTTGAGCGAAAACCAAAATTGGGAACAACATAAGTTTAATTAACAAAAGAACATATTTCATTTTCTCAACCTTCTTTCCGTGAATAAATCTTCGTCAATTTTTACGTTGTATTTTATGTCAAGAAATTCCATGCTGGTTTGGGTATTGTTTTGCTTGTTATACATGATTATTTTCATGCCGGTTGGAATTCCATCGACATTTTGAATATCATATTGAACAAGCCGTTTAACCCGGCTCTCCGGATCGTCTTCATCATAATAATCAATGACAATCGGCACATAGTTTTTTTTGATCACCCAGATTATCAGTCGGGAGTAACTGCTGTTCACACCATCTTTTCGTTTTAATTCAAGTTCATAGCAATCATAATTTTCTATTTCCTCTTCACCGAGCAATTTCGCATCAAAATCAGTGATGAACGCATTGCCGCTACCCATATCTTCATAACTGAAATCACTGCCCTGCATTTTTTGTTTTTTGGCATGAGTTGCTAATTTTCTGACCCGATTGGTACGGGGAAAAAATGCCCAGATGTCGTCAGCGTTATTGAGCATCAATATTGCCTGATCTTTGGCGCGTCTGGGTTTGGTGTAGCGGATCAAAATTTTCTCGCCGCCATTTTTACTCCAGGATTCATATTCGAAAGTTCGCTGCTGTCCTGATGTTGTTTCGATATTCATTTTAACCACAGCATACGATGATTTCTGATTCATCAGCTCATTGACTTTAGCGATAATTTCATCGCCGGTAACTGTTTGTCCAAAAACTAATGAAGGGAAAATAACGACTATCGAACCGATAATTTTAAAAATATTTTTCATATTAACCTCGTTAAAATCTATGATTGCTATCGGTTAAAGTTTACTTTTGGCTTTTTAAATACAGATGCAATCACTTTTGATTTGAAATCAAGTTTGACAGACCAATCGGTCAAAAACCGACTACAAAATTTACTCAGAACAAATGCCTAACAAAAGTTCATCGAGCGATGATACAACTGATCAATTTGAGTGTTGGGAGTTGTTATTAATGGATAAAAAAAATACCAAAGCCCCGATGATAATGACTTCGCGCCAGTCAGGCTTTGCGCGATTAAATCTTTATAAATATTTTCTTCGAATATAAAATCCACATCAACCCCAAAAAAATCAGATTAAACAAGATGGGATAAAGCAAAGATCCGAAATAATCACCTGCCCATGATTGAAATATATTTTGGTAAAGCCAGCTTTTCAATGCTATCGACGAGCCATCCGCCGATTGCCATTTGATGTAGATCGTTGCTTTGGCGACTAACCCTGACAGCGTATACACCACAATCGCATTGCTGCCGAACACCACGAACGGCTTGGTCCAACCGGTGAATCCTTTAACATCAATCAGCCAATAGCACATGGCGAGAAAAACCGTTGCCATTCCCGACATAAAAACAGCATAGCTGGAAGTCCATAAATTTTTATTAATCGGCAGCCAGATATCCATAATTATGCCGGCTACCAATCCGATGTTACCAGCTACAAATAAACCGGCTACCTTTTCGTATTGATCGCGGGGAGTTCGAATCCAATCTCCGACGAACACACCGAACATCACGGTGGCAATTGCCGGAATTGTGCTAAAAATTCCTTCAGGGTCAAACCCGGGTGCAGGCGCGCCGCTCCAGGTATGTCCCGCCAACAATTTGTTGTCAATGTACCAGGCAAGGTTTCCCATGGGTTCAAGCACACCAGCGCCATAACCGGGCACTGGCACCGTCTTGATTAAAATCCAGTAAACTGCCAATAGAATCGCTGTCCAACCGTACTGGTATTTTTTATTGGCTTGCAGCACGATTAAAGAAGCGAAGAAATAGCAAACAGCGATCCTCTGTAGCACGCCGGGAATCCGCATGTTGGCAAAATCAAATCTGGGGAACAGGCTCAATAAAAGTCCCAGCGCGAAAATAATTAGGGTTCGTCGAAGGACCTTGGTAAATAAATTGCTGAACACATCCCCGGCTTCCAATCTCCGGCTGAACGAAAGTGACATTGCCACGCCAACGATAAATAAAAAAAATGGAAACACCAGATCCGTGGGCGTCCAGCCGTGCCACTCCGCATGCAGCAGTGGAGGGTAAACATATTTCCAACTTCCGGGATTGTTCACCAGGATCATCAACGCGATGGTAAAACCGCGAAACATATCCAGCGAGATTAAACGATTGGGTTGATTCACAGACCTTCCTCCGATTTTTCAGTCGGGTGCAGTTACACCGGCGCCCGCTGGGGATTCAATTTAATTTACAGATAAATTTGATTTTACAGTTGTTTATGCGATCACTCCGGTAGATATTATTTTCCGAATAATCTGTCAAAGCTTACAATAAAAATTGCTACAGCAGCGAGCACTTTCAAAACACGATTGTCTCCAACAGTATCGCCAGCAGAATTCCCGCTGCAACAGCCGAACCAATGACACCAGCCACATTGGGCCCCATGGCATGCATTAACAGAAAATTGGAAGAATCTTCTTTGCTGCCGACCATTTGAACCACCCGGGCAGAGTCGGGTACTGCCGAGACACCAGCGGCGCCGATCAACGGATTGATTTTATTATCTCCTTTTAAAAACAGATTCATGCCCTTAGCAAACATCACACCACTGGCAGTGGCAATCATAAACGATATCGCGCCGAGCACAAAAATGAGAATCGATTGCGGCTTTAAAAAAGTTGTCGCCTGGGTGCTGGCGCCAACAGTGAGCCCCAGCAATATTGTCACAATATCAATCAACGCATTTCGCGCTGTGTTGCCGAGTCGGTCAGTGACGCCACTCTCTTTCAATAAATTTCCAAAAAAGAGCATGCCCAACAGCGGAATAGACCCCGGAGAAATAAACGCAGTAATAATAAACGCAAAGATTGGAAATAATCTTTTTTCAGTCTTGGAAACCTGCCGCGACGGTTTCATCCTGATCAACCGTTCTTTTTTACTGGTTAATAGCTTCATAATCGGCGGCTGAATTACCGGAACCAGCGCCATATAAGAATAAGCCGCAATAGCGATTGCGCCAATTAGCTCCGGCGCTAATTTTGAAGCGATAAAAATGGCAGTTGGACCGTCTGCCCCTCCGATAATGCCAATGGCGCCAGCTTCCTGCGGCGTAAAGCCGAGTACCAGCGCGCCCATCAATGTCAGAAAAATCCCCACCTGAGCCGCCGCGCCCAGCAGTAGCAGTTTCGGATTTGACAACAACGCAGAAAAATCGGTCATAGCGCCGATTCCCAAAAATATCAGCGGGGGATAAATACCCTTGAGAACGCCAAAATAGAGGTAATTCATTACACTACCCGGTTCGTAAATGCCCAACTGAAGTCCGACATTTTCCAAAAAGGGGATATTGCCAATTAGGATACCAAATCCGATCGGGACCAGCAGCAGCGGCTCATAATCTTTTTTAATGGCAAGGTAAATAAACAGCAATCCGATGAAAATCATTATTATATGAGCCACTGTAACGTTATAAAATCCGGTAAAATGAATAAATCGAAAAAAGCCCTCCATATCAACCTCCGATCTCCAGCAAGACCGCACCCTCAAGAACCGAATCGCCGGGTTTCACTCTAACAGCCGTCACCTTCCCCTGTCGATTGGATTGAATGTTGTTTTCCATTTTCATCGCTTCCATCTTAACGATAGTCTGTCCCATCGACACCTCATCACCTTCTTTTACCATGAGTTCTAAAATCAAACCGGGCAGCGGCGCTTTAATCATACCTGAAGTTGCCACGCGTTCTGTCGCAATTGTTTTTGAAGGACCCTGATCGGTTTCGTGCACCGGATGGGAACGCATCAGTTGCGGTGTTTTTCGCTGCCGGTGTTCCAGCAAAATGTCAACCTGGTATTCTGTTCCGTTGACTTCCACAACCGCTGAATCATCAGTCAATCGTTTGATATTGACTTCGTAAGGGTTGCCGTTGATCTTATATTTATATATTTTCATCGGTTTTTTTCCTCAACCTGAAAATTTTTAATGACAAGGATTACAATTTAAGCTTCTATTCCATCTCAGGGCTGACTCGATTATAATCTGACGCCACGCCTCAGTTGATGAATTTTGCTTGACCAGGGCGAATAGGGACGAGTAATTCGCTGAAATGTGATTATTGTTTCCTCTAAATCATGAAATTCTTCGCGGCTCTGATGAATCGCCAATGAAATAGCCGTTACCACTTCACCGGTCAATTGGTGATGAGTCGTTTTTGTTACAGCGCCCGGTTTGATTGCTTGG
>DSAU01000023.1 GCA_011046315.1 bacterium | reverse complement strand
TTATTGAACTTAAATTAATTTACTGTGATCTCTGATATTGTAAAATTAATTTTTATTATGAGACATTTATTATGAGACAAAATAGCATTCGCAATATCATCAACCGGATAATTTTTGGGAAAATTATTATCAGGATACGCTCCCCTCTCCTGGCAGAGGGTCGGTGAAATTATTAGAATAATCAATTTTCAAAAGATAAACCCACTGCCAGAAAAAAACACAGTGGGTTTTTTAATTTAAAACCATACGATTCAATACATTCAATTATTAAGCAAAACGGAAACTGCACATGTTAAAAAAAGTCAATACACAGGAAGATTTTGTCGCACTGGAGCACCGTATTTTGGATTTTTGGAAAATACATAATTCGTTTGAAAAGTTACGCGAAAAAAACAAAGGCAAAAAACGCTGGTCATTTTTAGACGGGCCGATTACCGCCAACAATCCGATGGGTGTTCACCATGCCTGGGGCAGAACCTACAAAGATATCTTTCAGCGCTATAACGCCATGAATGGCTGCGACCTACGCTATCAGAACGGTTTTGATTGTCAGGGATTATGGGTGGAAGTCGAAGTAGAAAAAGAGCTGGGCTTCAAATCCAAAACCGATATTGAGCAGTATGGAATTGATAAATTTGTCGAGAAGTGCAAACAGCGAGTAAAGAAATATTCTAAAATTCAAACCGATCAATCGATTCGACTCGGCTATTGGATGGACTGGAACAATTCTTATTATACCATGTCCGATATCAACAACTACACTATCTGGCTGTTTTTAAAGAAATGTTATGATAATGGCTGGCTTTACAAAGGACATGATGTAATGCCCTGGTGTATCAGTTGCGGAGCAGCAATGTCACAGCACGAGATCGCCACCGAGGGTTATCGCGAAATGCAGCATCTCAGTATTTATGTTCTGTTTCCAATTGTCGGGCGTGAAAATGAAAACTTGTTGGTATGGACGACTACACCCTGGACCCTGCCGGCAAACGTGGCAGCGGCGGTTCACCCCGATTTTATTTACGCCAAAGTTAAACAAAACGGCCAGCTATTTTACCTTGTAAAAGAACGGTTGGCAGAAGTTGTCGCTCCTCGGGGTGAATATCAGGTATTGGAAGAGGTTCCCGGAAAAGATCTTCAGGGACTGGAATTCCACTCGCCTTTTGAAGAGTTGCCTGCGCAAAGCGGCGTCCGCCATCCACTAATGATATGGGATGAGGTCAGCGCTGAAGAAGGTACGGGAATCGTTCATATCGCACCCGGTTGTGGTAAAGAAGACTTTGCTTTGGGCAAAGTTCACCAATTAGCCGCCATTGCGCCGTTGGACGAGTTTGGGAGCTTTGTTAATGGTTTTGACTGGCTCAGTGGGCAAAACGTGATGAATGTTGCCGAGCCAATTATAGCCAACTTAAAACAGAAAAAAATCCTTTACCACAAAGAAAAAATTACCCACCGCTATCCGGTATGCTGGCGTCATGGCTCAGAACTTGTCTTTCGTCTGGTGGACGAGTGGTTCATTCGCATGGACGAGCTGCGTTATAAAATAATGGAAGTTACCAAAAAAATTCGCTGGATGCCGGAATACGGCATGCAACTTGAGCTAGACTGGCTTCAAAACATGCACGATTGGATGATTTCTAAAAAGCGCTACTGGGGCTTGGCGCTGCCGATTTTTGAGTGTACCGAATGCGGCAATTTTGAAGTCATCGGCGGAATTGACGAGCTAAAACAACGTGCTGTCCAGGGATGGGATCAATTTGAAGGACATTCTCCCCATCGTCCTCACATCGACCAGGTAAAGATTCAATGCAAAAATTGTAATGCCACGGTTCCCCGCATCAAAGACGTGGGCAATCCCTGGCTTGACGCCGGAATTGTTCCTTATTCCACCATGGGTTATCTGGAAAATCGGGCTTACTGGGAAAAATGGTTTCCAGCGGATTTTATTACCGAATGTTTTCCTGGTCAATTTCGAAATTGGTTTTACGCAATTTTGACGATGAGTACGGTGTTGGAAGATCGCGAGCCGTTCAAAACAGTGTTGGGCCATGCGTTGGTTCGAAATGAATTTGGTGAAGAAATGCACAAAAGCATGGGCAATGCCATCTGGTTTGATGATGCCGCAGAAGAGATGGGTGTTGATACAATGCGCTGGATGTTTTCCGAACATAATCCGTTTACCAATCTCAATTTTGGTTACGGTCCCGCAAAGGAAGTGCGTAAACACCTGTTGACCCTTTGGAATACTTATGCATTTTGGACGAATTATGCTATTTTGGATGAAATCAACCCCGACCAATTAAATGTGGAAAAAAAGGATTTAACCGAAATTGATCGCTGGATGCTGGCAAAATTGCAGCAGCTAATCAGCGTCGCCCGGGAAAGTTATCAGAATTATAATGTAATGGCTTTCATGAAAAAGGTAGAAGAATTTATCGACGATCTATCCAACTGGTATGTTCGTCGAAATCGACGCCGATTTTGGAAAAGTGAGAAGGACAACGATAAAAAAGTCGCCTATTACACACTACATCAGGTGTTGGTTACATTGATAAAATTATTGGCGCCGATTATACCATTTATCACAGAAGCGATTTACCAAAATCTGGTCGCCGCCGGTCAGCCCAATGAACCAGAATCGGTTCATCATTGCGATTTTCCCGAGGTTGATGAAAGCCTGGTCAATACACAATTGGTAGCGGATGTGGATCAGGTGATCAGGCTGGTTCAGGCAGGCAGAGCGCTACGCAACAAAAGCAACATAAAAGTCCGACAACCGTTGTCCGAACTGCTGGTTCGTCCCGATAGATCGATGAATGTCCAATCGATTAAAAACTATCAAAGCCACATCCAGGAAGAGCTAAACATCAAAAAATTGACGTTTGTAAACAATGATGATGAGCTTGCAGATTTTGAGATTAAACTTGATTTTAAAAAATTGGGACCAAAATACGGCAAAGATTTGCCTGCCGTTCAAAAAGCAGTTGACAAATTATCAGCAAACGACGTCGCAAAAAAAATCAAAGCTGAACTGGAAGTGGAAGTCCGGATCAACGGGCGCTCTTTTCAGCTCCAGCCGGATGAAATCAATATCAGCATGAAACCGAAGCCAGACCTGGTGCTTATGGAAAGCGATGGTAGTTTGATCGGGTTGGACATCCATTTAACAGACAGTCTGCTCTCTGAAGGCATCGCCCGCGATCTGGTGAGACATATTCAAGAGCTCCGCAAGGAGGCGAACTTTGAAATGAACGACCGGATTCAACTATTTTATGAAGGATCGGAGCGAATTAAAAAGGCATTCATCGAACATGCGGAATACATTAGCTCGGAAACATTGTCGGTAAATATTTCCAACACAATCAGCGAACAGGCCTATATTAAAACTATTCGTCTGGGAGATGAATCTCTAAAAATCGGTGTAAAAAAAACTAACACGAATGAATAGTTGAAATTTAAGTAAACATGTTTTTCATAGAGAAAGCTGTAGTGAACGGTCAAGCCTATTCACCACACTCACTCAAAAATATAGAATCTGCAGCAAATTTTTCTACTGGTCATTCATAAAACTGACCAAAAAAAACACCGACCACATGACTTTGTCCGGGTCCGGTGTTTTTTTATTGCTCACAACAACGCCTGGGTTGGTCGCAGCTTTCGCCTCGTTCACAGCAAGCGCCAGGCTGATCGCCCGCCTGTGAACGGGGGCTGCTCCTCATAATGATCCCGGCACCGCCAGAAACCTGCTTGACGACGCTCCCATCACATTCGGGGCAACTATTCAGCGGCGCGTCTGAAATCTTTTGAAATTTTTCGAATCGATATCCGCATTGACTGCATTTATATTCATAGGTCGGCATAACACACTCTCCTCCAAAGTCATCCTGTTCTTTCAGTTTGAATGATGATGGCAATCCCTTCCGCCGTGATCGTGGCCACCGGAGCTGCACAAGCTCTCGCCGCCCGCCAACTTTCCCTGACACAGCAAATCAAGATTTTCATCCACTGAACCGACAATTCCCAAAATCATTTGAATGTTTTTTTCAGTGAACAACATTTGCGCGCGTTGCCCGGCGCCGCCGGCGATAATAACCTCCACCCCCAGTTCGCTTAAAAATCGCGGCAAAAATCCCGGTTCATGTCCCGGATTCGGGATCAATTTTTTTTCACCAATTTGATTATTCTCAATCTCAACTATAGTAAATTCCGGACAGCGCCCAAAATGCGGGGAGACATTGCCACTGTCTGTGGAAATTGCTATTTTCATCTGTAGCTCCTCGGTTATTGTCTTTTGAAATGAATTGACGCTTCGTCACTTCGCCACGTGAACAGACTTGTGTTCGACTTGATCGACAATTTTTTCCACGATCAATTGCATACTTTTCGCCGCTTCATTATCTGCAAATTCAGTTAAATAAGTTTGTCCGCTGTCACAGGATTCTACAATTTGGGGATCAATGGGGATGCGCCCCAAAAATGAAAGTTTCATATTGTTGGCAGCTTTTTCCCCGCCGCCGATTTTGAACAGATTTATTTTTTCACCGCAGTGCGGACATTTTAGACCGCTCATGTTTTCAATTATACCCAGTACTGGAATCCGCAACGCCTGGGAGAAGCGAACAGTTTTCCTGGAATCGATCAAAGCCACATCCTGTGGCGTGGTCACAATAATCGAGCCATCCGCTTCAGGGATGAGCTGACACACGGACAACGGCTCATCACCGGTGCCGGGCGGAGAATCAATGATCAAATAATCCAGATCACCCCACTCAATTTCCCCTAAAAATTGTTTAATCGCGCCCATTTTTAAGGGTCCCCGCCAAATCACCGGCGTATCAGCATCCTGAAGAAGCGCCGCCATAGTCACAACCTTGACACCGTTTTTTATTATCGGCAACAAACCGGCTCCTCTCTCCGCTGGTTGCAAAAGTTGACCTTCGATGCCCAACATTTTTGCCAGTGAGGGACCATGAATATCAGTATCCAGAATACCAACCCGTTTACCGAGTTGGGCTAAACCCGAAGCCAAACTGGTGGCGACAGTGCTCTTTCCAACGCCGCCTTTTCCGCTCATGATAATTATTTTATGTTTAATCCGCGCCATGTTTTCTTTGATGGCGACATCTTGCAGCTTTTGCTGTGAAAATCTATCGATGTTGTTTGCAGGATTGTTATTTGTCATCTAACCTCCACGAATCGATTGTTCCAATTATTCATTCTAACAATTAACTTTAATTTTCAAACTGGTAAAAATAAAGTATTTTGCCGGCTACTGATTCAATTGATTTTGCATTCGTTTCCACGCCCGAAGCAGTACATAAAAACCGATCAACTCCCCCACAAGCAACAATTCCCATCGATAGCGCTCCGGAACACCCTCATTCAAGACCAATGCTGCATCCCAAATAAAAGAGATAAAAATTAAAACCGGCGCCGTTACCAGCAAAACCCATTCCCATCGGCTTAAGCCAAAGCGGATGTTTCGGCTTTCAAAATGAAGCACAACCAGCGCACCGACAATCAACGAAATCGATACAATCACCGGCGCCAATACCGGCCCCGACCAGGGAGCAGGAATAAAAAACAACAAGTCCAAGGTTAGCAACGATTCAGGCCAATTCAAAAAAATCTTGAGCCAAATATAGTACCAGATATCCCAGACTCCGAAGCTGAACATGAAATATGACAACCTTGTCCATCGTTTTTTACCCGCCACAAAAGCGACAGCAATCAACATGATTAGCGTGGCTGCTTCGCGGCCAATTTCAATAGCGACCAACCACTTGGGAATGATCAAAATCGGGAAGCAAAATCCATCCGGATAATACAACTGGCGCATATAAACAACCACTGCCGATTCCAGATACGCCATTGTCGCTGCAAAAATAAAAACCCATGTCAATAAACGCCACGGCAACCTGTTCTGCTGTTTCATCGGTACCTCTCTGCTTATTAAACATACCCTTTCATAAGCCAACTTGATGTGGCATTGTAATGAAAAATTTTTGTAATTTCATGTTGAATTATTTTTCAAGAGTTCCGCTTTCAAAAGCCGAATCAAATTCCGATAGAATAAATGACTTCCAAATTTTCCGAAACCCAGCTCGGAAAGTTTTTGTTTCCAGTCCACTTTAAGATAATCCTGCGCCAGCCGGCATTCAAATTTTTCAAACCCCCACCGGAATAAAGCGGACTTTTCGCTTAAATCAAATTCCTCATAATCGAGCAAAAAAAGTTGTCCTCCTGGTTTGAGAGCCTTTTTCACATTATCAATAATGATATCTTGTTTTTCCTGGGGAAAGCCATGAAACACAAAAGAAAGCAGCGCTTTATCAAATTCGTTTTCAAAATCCATTGCCTCATCAATCCGGGCGTTGACTACTATGATGTTGGTGAAACGCTGACAATTGCGCTCAAACCGTTCGATCATCTCAGCGCCGATCTCCACGCCCACGATTGCACCTTCAGTAGAGAGATATTGCGCCATGAGACAGGCGTTGCGTCCGGTTCCGCAGCCCAGATCCAGTATTCGATCTTCAGCCTGAATGTTCATTTTGCCAATCGCATTTCGGATAAATTTTGAATAGCTGCCCAGCGAAGCAATGTTGATAATATTATCATAGTGACGCGCTAAAAAACCGGTTATTTCAACTTTCGATTCAGCCATTGATTTTCCCATTTAAACTGTCGCCATGTCATTTTCGTAGCGCGAAGGCTGATTAAGAATCATTTTCATTTCCCTTTTTCACAATAAAATCGCCCTTGCTCGCACCCAGATGTTGAGCCACGTGCTCACATTTAATAACGAAAAGGAATAAAATATTTTTTTATCGATTTTAACAGAAACTCAAATTCCAGGAAAAAATCCGGATCAACGCTGTCGCTCACCAAAAAGCCGTGTGCCAATTCGTACCAGATTGGCGCCTTCTTCAATAGCAACCAGGTAGCTATTGCTCATCCCCATTGAAAGGTAACGCATTTTAACCTGAGGGATTTCAGCTTGTTTTAACCGATTAAAAATTTCTGTGGTAACCTGGAAATAAGGTCGAGCATCTTCCGGATCGCCGGTCAGCGGTCCCATTGTCATCAGTCCTTGAATGCGAATGTTTGACAATCCACGGATTTGCTCTATAACCATATCCACCTGTTCTGGCAATACACCGGCTTTATTTTCCTCTCTGCCGCTATTGATTTCAATTAAAACTGGCATCACCTTTCCGATTTCAGCGCAGCGCCGGTCAACTGTTTTTGCCAGACGGACAGAATCAATTGTTTCTATCATGTCAAATAAGCGTACTGCTTTTTTGGCTTTGTTACGTTGCAAATGTCCAATCATGTGCCACTGTACCCGGTTGCCGATAATTTGGTACATTTGCTCTGCTTCCTGGACATAGTTGTAACCGATGATTTGTATTCCAGCATCGACTGCAGCTTTAACTTCATCCGGAGTGCGGGTCTTTGCCGCTGCTAACAACCGCACCCCATCGGGCAGGTTTTGCATAATTGTTTTTACTGAATCATGGATGGTGTCATGATCGCTCATATTTAATCCTTGATTTTATAAAAAATTCCTCTTTCAAGCCGTTCTGTTGAAATGCTGTTTTTATCAAGCAACCGGTGGAGATGGTTTTTCACCTGTTGCAAATGAATACCGAACGTCAGGCTCAAATCTTTTGCCGTGCAAGGCCGCCGTTTGATGGTCTGCAAAATTGCCTGCTCGAAATCGTTCTGAGAAGTCTGAACACCCACTTTCGAGACGAGGTTGGAAACAATACTGGTTTTCCAATCCAATTGGCGAGCGATGTGTTCCAATTGTTCCCGACTCGCGGGAACAACCCACTTCTCGCTACCGGGTCTGTCTAAAGTGTTCAATTGAATGATATCCGGTTTTATTTGATGTACGGCTGCTCGGATTTGATTCACCTGTTCATCGCTGTCATTAAGCCCCGGAACGATAAATATCTCCAACCACAATTTACCTGAATATTGATTGCGTAATTGAATCAATCCCATGATGATCTTTCCGATTTCCAATTTGGGATGAGGGCGATTTACCTTGCGAAACATTTCCGGAGAAGCAGCGTCCAGCGACGGAATAATAACATCAAGCTTCTGTACTTTTTCAATTAATCCCGGCGTAAAAAAGAGTGTACCGTTTGTCAGCAGAGCAAGTTTATATTCGGGGTATTCAGTTTTCAGATGATCGACAATTTTAGCCAGACCACTGTGAAGGGTGGGTTCTCCGGAACCGGAAAATGTGATAAAGTCCAGTTGAGGTCGCTCAGTTAAAAACATATCCAGCTCGCCATTAACCGCTTCTGTTGGCACGAGAATTCCCGGCTCAATGGTTAAGTTACTGGTCGATCCGCTCTCGCAATAAATACAGTTGAGGGTACAGGTTTTGTGTGGTACCAGATCCACGCCCAGCGACACTCCCAATCGACGCGACGGCACCGGACCGAAAAGATATTTATAACGATTTGGTTTCATTCTCTTGGACTGCCATTGCTCCGGGTTGTGTGGTCGTTCAGTTCAATTCACCTTCGATGACGTTTTAAAAATACCATCTTGTCCCTACAAATGCAATAAAAATCTGATTCCATTTATAGTATTACAAGTAAAGTCTTTGTTTTTTTTTAAAATTTTCAATCAGCATGTCATTGCGAGCGGAGCGAAACAATCTTGTTAAATAGTTATGAGATTGCTTCGTCGTTTCGCTTCTCGCAATGATATTCCTGTATTGCATTTTACTGCGCTATGTTAATCTAAATGCGACAACCTCCCGAAGGTTCCATCCAACGGGAGGTTTATCGAAAAATTAAACTGAATGTTAACGGAACAACATTCACTCCGTTTTCGTGTTTCCGGCGCTCTGCTTTTGATGTTTTTCGATTCGCCGATTGACCTCATCCAGGGCATTTTTTAAATTATCTGCCTGGTTTTTCAGCATCTCTAACTCTTGCTCCGGCGATACCGAACCCGGATGCTGAGCCTGCAATCCAGGAAAAGCAGCGCTTGTGGAGCGCGCCCAAAACGGAAGACCGGTGGCATGGTACCAATGTCGCCAACCCCTTCCGCGTCCCATGGCGCCCATTCCAAAACGAAAAAAGCCTCTGCCACCCACCGGATTCGCGTAACCAGGAACATTGCTTCCGACGCAAAAACCGGCAGCCCTACCAGTTCTCGGTCCCATTCCCAACGGACCTGTTCTGTCTCCACCTGGCATGTTTATCACCTCCTCAGCTAAAATTAATTACGGTTTATAGGTTAACCAACTATTAGCTTGTATAATTTAGATATGCAAAATAAATCTGAAACGTGAATGATTAACGGTTGCGTCCTCTGCCCTTTCCCTGTGCGTTGCCTTGAGATCCCATTCCAGCATGTGCTGGTCCCATCTGGGATATCGCTTGTAATTTGCCAGCCTTGAACGCCTCAATGGCGTCAGAAATAGTTGAGCCTTTCATCTGAAACATCTGAATATCAGCGGCGGTCAATGCTTGAAATGCGTTAGGCCCGACATTGCCGGTGATCACGGCATCCACTTCCCTCTCGCTCATCAACTGCGCTGCTTGAATGCCTGCGCCATGAGCCGGATTCATTTTTGAATTGTCAACAACTTCGTAATTCATGGTTTCGACATCGATAAAAATATAGTATTGCGCTCGTCCGAAACGCGGATCGAGCGGCGCCTGCAGATCAGCGCCGGCGGCGGTAATAGCTAATTTCATTTTGCTCCTCATAGTGATATTTGATTGAATTTATTATGACGTTTTTCTTTTTCCTCGCCGAAAACGGTGACGGTGATAACAGCATCCCGGCATGATAAAATTTTCCATCGATTGCCTGTGATAAGCTTCAATGACAGATTCCACTTCACCGGTCATCCAGGGAATTACCGTGATGCCAGAAACTTCCAGCATATTAAAGACACATCCACTGACAGCGCCGCAAATCAATTCCGTGATGTTATTCTGACGCAACAATTGCGGCAACGCTGTGATCGAAACTTCCGCAATGTCGATTTTTCTCACTAACTGAAATTTATCGCCGGTTGTTTTATACACTAACAACTGATTCGCTGTTTCCAACAACGAAGCAATTCGGTTTTGATATGCGGCAATTGCCAAATCCATTTTTCACTCCTGACAAATTTTATTCAATGCAATTTGAATGCCAACATGTGTATTTTATTTATTATTCAATGTAATACAAGGAGTTATAAAAACAATCTTTCGTGCCCTGGAAATAAAAAAAGGCGCAGAAAGCTCCCGAACATAAATTATTCGAGGCATTCTGCGCCCATATTGCTCTGTTACTAATATTTTATTTATACCTTCAAATCGAAATTCATCCGCTGAAAATTATTCTCTATCAATCAATCGAAATTTATCAGATAGTATTATCCCCCCGAGACTGGCGGTTGTAATGTGATGACCTGTCCATCCTCTGGAAAATAATCGAGACGTTCGAGACGACCGTCCACAAATGCAAAAGCAATTAACTCCACAGGTATCTCGAATTGGTTTAATATCTCTCTCAAAGATAATCCTTCCTCGACTTCGATTTTTCGAGTGTACTGATCCACATCGGGTTTCAGTTTTTCTCTGAGCTTGCCACCTGATTTTAAATAAACAGTCATGGTTCCTTTATTTTTAGCTGTAAGCACCGAATTACAAATCACAAATAAGTTCCAATTCAAATTATCCAAATTTCAAATGAGCTCAAAATCCCCACACTGGAAGCAACGGGTTTGGATTTTCAATTTTTCCGTCCGCTAAAATGGAGATCGGACAGATTTGGAATTTGTTATTTTACATTGCTTTTGGTTTCAATTTTTGTCCCCGTACTTTCGGAATACCATCTGGCAGAGGTTTTCCTAGCAGATTGATTTCCTTCAAATCATCAACCACAGCTTTCATGCCTAAATCCAACAACAGCTCCTCTGTTGGATTGCCATTTTTATCCCAGCCACGAGCTTCATAATATTCATCAAGCATGGCATTAATTTTTTCCAGCGATAGAACTTTTCCTTTGGCAGGACCATCCAGAATCGGTTCTTCATAATAGCGGGCAGGCGGGATGTCATGGATTCTACCCGGACCGCCGTTTCGTTTCAGAAAATGAGCCCGCGTCAAATTCCAGATTTTTTCAGAGGTCTTCAATAATTCATCTTCGGTCGTATGCCAACCTGTGACATAATTCAATGATTCCACATATTCTTCCGGCATCACATCCAACTCCCCCCAAAATAACCGACAGATGCTCAGTGTGTCATAAATCGGGCGAATATGCTGGAGATAAACGACCACAGGCGCTTTGCCTTTGATTTCATCGCGACCCAATTCCAGATCGACCGTGATGGACCAGCTTCGATTGTGATGCGCGCCGATGTCACTGGTCATAAACGATAGCAGCATAGAAGGCGCCCAGCGGGATTCATAACCACTGCTCTCCAACCCCTTCTGCTGCATGGCAAATTTGATAGAATCTTTGCCCAGAATTTCCGCTGCGCCTTTGGTCCCTTTTGCCAGCACTTTTCCGATACCTTGCTGATAGGCGATCTTGTTGATAATAAATTCAAAATCATCAATATTGCCCCAGCGCAGCTCATGTCCGTCCAGATCGTCTTTGGTAATGATTCCTTTTTCATAGCATTCCATGGCAAACGCCACTACGCTGCCACCGCTTTCGGTGTCCATACCCAAATTATCGCAGAGATAATTGGCAAACGTGACATCGTGGATGCTGGTCATGGCGCAACTGCCGCCGATCAGTGCGATAGTTTCGTATTCAGGTCCTTCAATATAAACATCGCCGTGCCTTGTTTTGGCGCGAGAATATTTGCCGCAGTTCATCCAGCAGCCAAAGCAGGCTTTGTCGATCACCCTACATTCTTCCACCAGCCGCTCGCCATCAATTGTCTGCCACTGATCGTAATAAGAGGATTGAAAATTTCGGGTTGGAAACGAAGCCTGATCGTTTGACCAGCCGACAAACAGCGCTGTCCCATATTTTTGCCACGGCGCCATGTTGGGATGCGGTTTGGTTCGCTGAATGATGGCTTCGGTCTGTTTGGTCAGCGATTTCAAATCATAAATCGGGAATGATTTCGTACCCTTGATGGCAATGGCTTTTATCTTTTTGGAACCCATCACCGCGCCAACGCCACAACGTCCGGCATTGCGACCAAAATCATGAGTGATGCAAGCGAAAACCACACCATTTTCTCCGGCAGGACCGATCGTGGCAATTTCAAAGTCCTCGCCCAGTTCTTCTTTTAACTGCTTCTCCGTATCAATCGACCCTTTGCCCCAGAGATGTTTGGCAGAGCGCAATTCTACTTTATCGTCTTCAATGAAAAGAAAAACCGGCTCGGGTGAAATGTCATCGAAAATAATCAAATCATAGCCAGCAAATTTCAACTCCGGTCCAATATGTCCGCCAACACTGGAATCCGCATGACTATTGGTGGCAGGAGATATCGCGCCGAAACCGCATTTTGAGCCTGCACCAACAAAAGTGCCTGTTAGAACACCAGGAGCAATGACTAATTTGTTTTTCGGCCCCATTGGATCAGCATCTCGTGGCACTTCATCATATAGAATCTTCGCCACCATACCCCGCGCGCCAAGCCATTCTTTTGCGAAGCTTTCCGATAGTATTTGTTTGCTTATATTTCCAGTTTTGAGATTAATTCTCAACATCTGTCCAGCAAAACCGTACATGGGTGATCTCCTTATTAATTTGATGTCTATTACAGAAAATTCCAAAAAGAAAAAAAATTCCAAATAAATTTCAAATTTCAATTTCAGAAATCTCAAACCTCTCTTACTAAAAAACAGCGGGTTTGAATATTAAAAATTTGAATATTATTTGTCATTTGGAAATTGGGATTTTAGATTTTAAAGAATCGTTTTGATTTCTTCAATCAACCCTAACAATCGCTCCAGTATTACAAACCTCGATACATTTAAAGCAAAAATCACACTTGATCGGAATGCTGACTTCATCGTGAACAAACATAACCCCGAACGGGCAGGCATCAACACAGATTAAACATCTGGTACACTTCTCTTCATTAATGATATAAATTCCATCTTTTTCATAAATTGCTTCTTCGGGGCAGGCTTCGGCGCATTTGCCACACTGGGTACAAACCCAGGGACGGAAGGCGCCAGGCACGGGAAATTTCGCCTCGATTCGCAGCGCCGCTTTCCGAGGATTAATTTCATTAAAATGATAAATGGTACAAATCTGTCGGCATAATCGACAACCCGAACAGGCTGCTTTATTCACTTTTATGCGCATCCATTATCC
>DSAU01000368.1 GCA_011046315.1 bacterium | reverse complement strand
TATTCGGAACAACTAACCGGCTTGATCGGCCAATGTGTAATCCTTGAGCTGTTCGATCTGCCGCTGATGACCGGAGAAAAAGGGTTTGATAACGGTGAGGATTTACAAATTGCCGAAAAAGCCATCGATGTCAAAACTATGGGCAGAACCACCCGCGTCCGAGATTATTATGTCAACAATTTCATCGGATTGCAAAAGGATTATCAGACCGATGTCTATATTTTTTGCAGCCTGAACAAAAAAACAAAACTGCTCACCGTTTGCGGTTGGGTAACCAAAAAGCAACTGTTTGAACGCGCCCAATTTTTCAAAAAAGGAACGAGAAGATTCCGCTCTGATGGTTCGTTTTTTATCACCAAAGCGGATTTATATGAAATAAAAAATAGCGATCTGAACCCGGTTAACTCGGTTGAAGAATTAAAAACCGCAATGCAAACCACCGGTGTTGCGCCTGGTTAAAAAAACCTTTTAAGCTGCATATCATCTATCCGCCCAGTTGAACGCACTGAGAAACGCCAGCCGAGCAATGTCCGCCATAATATCCGGATTAATCCGATAAATGGTATCGCCGGTCTGGTGATAGTGAAGATGAGGTCCGGTTGAAAAAAATGAAGCGCAAACCGCACCCTTTAGAAAAAACGGCGCGTAGTCTGAAGACCTGACGCCGATGTGTTTGATCTCCCAGTGGCCGCGTAAAGTTTTAACTGATTCATCCGCTTCCAGAATAATATCCTTCAAGTCCGCTGCGCCGACGCTGTAGCCACAGCGTGTCCCGTCGCCGGCTCCGGTCATGTCAAAATTGAACATGGCGTCAACCTTGCTGCACATTTCAGGCAAATTGTCAACAAAATAGTTGGAACCCTCCAGTCCTTTTTCCTCGCCCCCGAACAGAACAAACATCAGCGAGCGCTTCGGTTTTCGTTCCAATTTTGAAGCCGCCTCCGCCACCTCCATTACCACTGCGCTCCCGCTGGCATTGTCGTTGGCGCCGGCGAACAGCATGCCCAGATGCTCCCCGCAATGGTCAAAATGCCCGCCAATGACAACGCAATGAGTTCGCAAATTTGGATCTGAACCTTCTACATAACCGGCAATGTTATAACCAATTCCCTTGGGAAAATGGCGCGAAACCACCCAATAAGCCACTTGCGCCTCCAATGGAAAAGACAACGGCTTTCGGTAAAGACGCAGGTCATCCTTAAGCTTTGCGCTGGAAATTTTTTTCCCGCTAAAAATTTTATCGGCAATTTTTTCGCTGATCTTCGCCGGCGTAAATCCGCTGATCCAGTCGCCGTTGGGATTGGCAATGGGTTCAGGGTAAATATAAAAAAGTCCCAGCGCGCCCAGTTGCCTGGCGAGCTCCATCCGGTATCGATGATGGTCGTGTTTTTCAAAACCTTTTTCGCCGGGATCGGGCGTTCCGCGAAAACAAAGGACAAATTTATTCTTCACGTCAAGCCCGGCATAATCATCATAATTCAACTCCGGCGCCTGAATCCCCCATCCGGCAAATACCAATTCAGCCACCTGATCTCCGCTGTCGGTGAAAAGCAGCGGGAGGAAGTCCTCACCCAGCTTGAGTTCGATTTGCTCTTGGTCCGAATTGTCGTTTTTAATGATCAGCGTCATCCGGGCGCTATCCACCACAGTGTAAGGAGAGGGGTACGGCTGAAGATAGCCCGTTTCTTCATTAATAGGTTTGAGTCCCCATTGCCGGAATTTTTCCGCAGCCCAATTGGCGGCTTTGGTGTATCCTTCATGGCCGGTTAATCGACCGGCAAACTCGGCTGCTGCCATTTTCTTGCAATAGTTATAAGCATCCATTGGTCGGATGGAATCCCAGGCAGATCCAAGTTCGGGATGCAAATCCTGAGCAACCAACCGAAACGGAAACACGAGAAAAATAAGTACCGAGATTAATTTAAAATATCGTTGCATCATTGAGCCTCATTTTAAGCTATGGTTTCAGTAAATTATTTTGGCGCGAAACATTGTTACTCATTAAAATTTTCGCGGCGATATACAACTTTTCCACCGACAATAGTGTAATCCACCTTTGCCGTCATGAGCTGGTCTTCAGGAATGCTGAATAAATCCTGATTGAAAATGACCATATCTGCCAAATAGTCCTTTTTTATCATCCCTTTCCGATCTTCAGTAAATTGCGCATAAGCTGAGCCCAGCGTATATAGTTCAATCGCTTGTTCCAGGTTCAGCTTCTGTTCCGGAAACCAGCCCTCTCCGGCTTCACCCATTCGGTCTTTTCGGGTAACCGCGGCGTACAGACCTTCCAGCGGATCCAACGGTTCCACCGGATAATCGGTTCCGAAGGCGATTTTTGCTCCGGCGTGTAACAGGCTTTGCCAGGCGTAAGCATATTGGCTGCGCTTTTTTCCGATGCGTTTTTCACAAAACCGTTTATCAGTTATGCAGTGTGTCGGTTGCATCGATGCGATTACACCGAGTTCGGCGAAGCGGGGAATGTCCTCGGCTGTCAGAATTTGCGCGTGTTCGCTGCGATGACGACTATCGCGCCGTCCATTAACCTCGATGGCTTTCTCGAACGCATTTAAAATCCAGCGATTGGCTTTGGGCCCGATGGCATGAATGCCGATTTGAAAGCCCATTGAATCACAGCGCACTACTTTGCGTTCCAATTCTTCATAAGGCATCTGCGGCAGCCCGGTTTTGTCGGGTTCATCCTCAAACGGTTCAAATACCATCATGGTCGCCGAACCCAGGGTACCGTCGATAAAGTCTTTGAGATAACCAAAGCGGATCCAGTTGTTTTCTTTCGGATAATTTTTCTGCAATTGTTGATATTTTTTCAGCTCAGCCAAATCATGGGTCAGCCTGCCAGCAACGTCCACCCGCAGCGTTAATTTTTCAAGCGTTTGAAATTTTTGGAACAGCTCCGGATCGCCGCCGCCGGGAAATTGGATGCTGGTAACTCCCAATCGGGCCGCCATTTTCAGCGCCGCTTCCCAACCTTTCATGCTGCGGACCTGTTCCTGTTCAGGAGTGCGCTCAACCTTCACATCGCCATATTTTAACAATCCCTTGGCTGCTTCTTTAAAAATTCCGGTGGGTTCCCCGGTTTCCGGATGACGCTGAATCTCCCCGCCAAACGGATCCGGCGTATCTTTGGTTATACCGGATTTTTTAATCACATAACTATTCACCAGCACTGAATGACCATCAGCCCGGCTGAGCACGACCGGATTAACGGGCGCGACTTTGTCCAACAATTCTTTGGTGGGCCATTGTTTATTTTGAAACATCTCATGCTCCCAGCGACCGCCATAAATTAGCTCGCCCGGTTGTTTTTCAGCAACCTTTGCTTTGACCCTTTCAGTAATTATTTTCGGATCAGTAAGGTAACGCAAATCAATATAATCCGGATCGAGTGCTTGAAAATGGACATGAGCATCGTTAAAACCGGGAATAACAAGTTTGCCCCCGGCATCAATTACAGTGGTTGAATCTCTATCAATGTATTTTTCGATGTTTCGATTTGATCCGACCGCGATGATAAATTCACCATTAACCGCAACCGCCTCAGCCCGGGGATGCGCCTGGTCAATAGTAACGACTTTCGCGTTTTTGATGACCAGATCAGCCCGTAAACCGCTGTGTTGTTGATGACATTGATAGCCACTTAAAAGAACTATTCCGACTATCCCGATTGCAACAATTCTACGCAGCATAAATATCACCTCTTTTCTAATAATGTTAAACCCATTTTACAAAATCTTTAGACGAAACCGATAGAAATTTACTGGTGAAACAATAGCAAAGTTAATCATCGAAAAGTACGCCAGGAAAAAATAATCCTTTCCGTTTCGATGGGAGTTCTCTTTAACATTTTCATCTTTACTGGTGTATAGTTTATTCTGCCAAAATTAAATCTTCTGAAAAATATTAGGTTTTATCCAATTCAATATGAATCCGCTTATTAATTTTGCCTTTGCTTTTGTAATCGACAATGCTGACCTGACCGATTTCGCTGGTGTTCGCGACGTGGGTTCCGCCGTCAGCTTGCAAATCCAGCCCCACGATTTCCACGGTTCTTACCTCGGTGATTTGCGGCGGCAGCAAGTTGATTTTGGTGCGAATCAGATCCGGAATTTGAAACGCTTGTTCGCGCGGTAATAGCCGCGTGCGGATTTCGTGGTTCCGAGACACTTCCTGGTTAACCCGGTCTTCAATTTGCTGCACCAGTTCTTTTTGCAGATTTTCGAATTCAAAATCCATCCGGCCCTTGAGCGGCTCCATGTTGCCTCCAGTAACCTGGGCGCCGTGATCACGCCAGACAACTCCACACAACACATGAAGCGCCGAATGGGTGCGCATCAATGCGTAACGCCGCTCCCAATCGAGCTGACATTTGACCATTGTTCCGATCTGCGGCGGATGATTGTCCAAATAGTGAAAAATTTTTCTGTCCTGCATTTTCACTCGAACAACCCCCGCTCCGCTGGAATTAAACTCAATTCTGCCCACATCATTGGGCTGGCCTCCTCCTCCCGGGTAGAATGCAGTTCGATCCAACACAATTGCCTGCTGCTCGTTGTCAACAGCGATTACTTTGGCTTCAAAGGTCTGCAAATAGCCGTCCTGTTGATAAAGTTTTTCGGTCATGAGATCCTCCGGAATAGTTATTGCTATGGTCACTGAGATTCTGATCAGTTGAATCTTTATTTTCAGCACGGAGCGTTGTCTCTGGTCAAGCGCCCGTTCGATATTTTAATCAGCCAGCTTAGATAAAAAAGATAGTGACGCTTGCCCGCTATTCTCGATTAAATTCTCCGAAATTTTCCCTTAACCCGTTAACAGCATCCGATACTTCGCTATTACCGGTTAAGCCGCATCACACGGTTAGACATCAAGCTGGTGGAATTCACCGTTCAGCAACGCAATCTTATCGTCCATATAAAAGCGAAAATTATCCCAGGACACATCGGGCGGGATCAGATGGTCCACTGAAGGAATATAACCGCCCTCCTTGATCAAAGGTATAAGTTCAGCCAGGTGCCGGCGAATCTGTTTCCGCCCCTGCGCCAGAACGCGCTTGTCAACGCCACCCCAGAGCCGCAGCGACTTTCCGAATTGTTTACGGATTTCCAGCGGATGAAAATCAGCAGCCCGCTCAATAGGCCAGATGGCGTCCACGCCGGCGTCGAGAAAATGTGGGATCAGCAGCGTTGGGTTGCCATCGGTGTCAAGCGCAAAATAACGAACGTTGTGGCTCTTAAAAAATTCCACCACCCGCTTAAGATGGGGAAAAATGAATTCACCAAAGGTGGCCGGGCTCAACAATGGTCCGTTTTTCATTGACATATCTTCATTGAGAGTGAAGTATTCCACATCAATTTTTTCGAGAACCGGCCGGCTGGTCTCAATGATAAAGTCAGCGAAAAATTCCATCATTTCGTGCATCAGTTTGGGATGATCGTACCACGCCAGCGAGAGGTTTTCTGTTCCCATAAACTCGCGCGCCCGCCAATAAAACCCATTAGCAGCGCAATTCTCACCCAACACCAGTGGACAATCACGACGTCGCCAGCGCGCTATTCGTTCTTCAAGATCTTCGGGGTAACGTTGCGGAATAGCGGCTATCAAACGTTTTTTGATGCCCTTAAAATCTTCAGGCTTTTCAATGGGGAATTTTAAATACTGATCCATACTCAATCGGAAGCCATCGACTTCACCCTGTTTCAATCGTTTAGTTATGATGCCCAGATTATCCTGAACGATTTCATATTCCGGACTACGCTCCAAAACTTTAGTCTCAAAAGGGGGAATAAAGCCATAATCAATGGGGATATATTCCCGGCGATCAAGCCCCAGTTTATCCTCGCCGTAAAACCAGTTCCACTGCCAATCCTTGACAGCATCCGGAGCTTCGTGCTGCCATCTTTTTTTGGTTTGCGCCCAGACGCCCACTTCATGGTTTGGTCTTCGCTCCGCTGGTTGAAATTCCATACATCGTTCAAATGCAAGCAAATCCGTTATCATCTCCAGCGTCCTTCTGTTTTTGATTGTAACAACATAGCTTCGCGAATTAATTAACGAAAAGCAATCACAGATTTTGCCGATTTCACAGATAAAAATCTCTGTCATATGCGAAAGCTGCGGTACTTTTTTTTCTGCGACAACTTTGAAATTCCAATACAATAAAATATCGACATATTTACAACTGCAGGATAAAATCGTTTCAGTGATTTTTTCGATCATTAATAATGAGATCGATGAGTACATGATAAACAGTAGCGAGCGTTTAGTTCAGCCAGCTAATTCACAACATACGTTCCAAATTATCGATAATTTCTCACCTCAAGTGTTCGGAAATAGGTCCAGGTGAGTATTTCATAAAAAGTCAAATAGATCGCCAAACCAAAAATAAGAGTGCTGAAACAACCACTGATAAAACCCATGGTATATTCGGGACTTTGGTTTAATATGATTTTTATCGAATAGGGAGCCCGGTTATCAATAAACAGGTAAACCGCCAACGCCAATCCCTTGATAATGCGTAATCCTTTAAATAATAGCAATGCGTCTAATGTCAACACCGCGCCGCCGCGAACGATGTACATGACTAAATGAGGTGTTCTTCTCGCCAGGAAATAAATCACGATGCACAGTAATGCAAAAAAAGCTGAATACAGATCAGAAGATAATATTTTTTGAAAGAGTTTAAAAAGGTACATAATCTGACGGACCTAACACATTATTATGCATCGCCACAGCATGCTGAATGATGTTAACAATTACGCTTACCAAAAACCAGCGGATGGCTTCCAGGTTTCGATGAGTCCTTGCAAATGATTTGACCAGCAGGTTGCTGAATTCATAATGGTTGAATATAGTTATTTTAAAAAGTAATATCAATAAAAAATTTAACCAAGCACAATTATTGGGGGATGTTTGCTATTTATTGAGCGATATTTATTGGTGATTTGTCCAGATAATGAAGGAAAGTAAAAATCCGGTGAAATTTGAATTCTGAGTCTCAGTACTTAATCAGCTGCATTTATACCAGACCGAATTCTGGTTTCAAAAAAAAACGCCCTCCTTCGAGCCGAAAAAGGGCGTTGATAATTTCGGGATTAAACGCTTATTACATTTTACGTTTGATCATATCGATTTGATATTGAGCGGCTTTTCGCCAGTTGCGGTTTCCCTTGGCAATTTCATAATATTTGATCGCGTTGTTGAATTGATTCATTCTTTCGTATGCCATTCCGGCTTCAAAGGCGGCAGGAGCATAATTTTTTCTGTATTTCAAACAGTTCAACGCCGCTTCCAAAGCTTCCTGATGTTTGCCGATTTTATTATATACGGCGGCCATTCGGAAATAGGATTCGAAATAATCATTTTTTACCTCCACCGCTTTTTGAAATGCGGCGATTGCTTCATCGGTTTTACCAATTTTTTCCAGTGCAACCCCCTGGGCATTGTATGACCTGTAATCTTTTGGATTTATTTCAGTCACTTTTACGAATGCATTGGCGGCTTTTTGATATTGCTTTCGTTGGTTATAAATAAAGCCCAACTCATAATATGCTTTGTCAGAGGTAGAGTCGGTCTGAATGGCAGTTAAACAGGCAGTGAGCGCTTCATCGTAGCGATCCATTTGACGATACAGTTTCGCCAATGCCAACCAGGCAGAAGAATACATCGGATTAATTTGAACGGCTTTGTTATATGCCGCCAGAGATTCTTCGTAACGGCGTAGTCGGCTCAAAGCCAGTCCCTTTCCGTAGTAAGCCTGTTCAAAAGATGGATCGTAGCTGATGGAAAGATTGTAAGATTCCAATGCAGCATCAGAATTGCCCTTTTTCAGTGAGGTATTGCCGTCGTTGTAAGCCTTCCTGGCTGCATTTTTCTGCTTTTCAGCTTCGAGCGCTTTTTCTCGCTCGATGTTTGCCTCTTCAATTTCTTTTTTCTTTTTTTCGTACTCTTCAAGCTGCTTTTGATATTCTGTCTGCGGGTCCTGAGCTTGCACCCGAGCGAAAACAGCGGTTAGGAACATCGATAAAATCAGCGCGAAACCTAAAAACCTGGTTACCAAATACATGAGGATCTCCTCTTTCTGTTACAATTTACGGTCATTTTTTTTGTCTCTCTGTGCCGAAGGCGGGATTCGAACCCGCACACCCGTTGGGCACTACCCCCTCAAGATAGCGTGTCTGCCAATTCCACCACTTCGGCGTCAGAAAATCAATTTTTATGGTGACTATTCAATCCGCGATATGGCACTTATGTTATCATGCCAGAGCAGGATTTAGCTGTTTGTTATTGTGTATTCAGTGGACGCTGAATAGTTACTATCCAAAAAGGTCCTAATTTTCGGTATCATCATCAACTGACGGCCTACTAGGTGGCAATGGGCGACCTTGAGTGGCTTCTCCCGTGGGTACCGTTGGCAATACTGACGCGGGAGAGGAGAGACGCCGTTCTTCAATTTCCTGCTGGACGATGCTTTGATCGACCGGCCTGCCCTTGTCGATATAACTTATCAACAAAGCCAACCCCAGAAAAACTGCAGCCAAAACAGTGGTCGCTTTCTGTAAAAAGGATGCCGCACCTCGTCCACCAAATACCGCCCCCATACCTCCTCCTCCGCCGCCAAATACGCCGGACAATCCCCCGCCCTTACTGGACTGGAGCAGGATTACTACCATCAACAGAATACTAATAATAAAATGAAAAATAATTAATAAAGTTTCCATTTTTTCCCCGAAAGATTAATTTGATAAATGTTCGGCAATTTTGATCATTTCAATAAAAGAGTCCAGTTCGAGACTGGCGCCGCCGATCAGCCCACCGTCGATATTTGATTGCTTTAATAAATCAGCGATATTAGAAGGCTTTACGCTGCCGCCGTATAAAATCGAAATTCCTTCTGCAGTCTGTTCATCGTAGAGCTCTTCGATTAAATCACGGATTAGCCGGTGAACTTCTTCCGCCTGCTCCGGAGACGCGGTAACGCCCGTACCGATCGCCCATACTGGTTCATAGGCAATTATCAGTCGTTGCATCTGCATCGAACTGATACTTTCCAATGCTTTGGTAACTTGCGTCCTGATAATAGCATTGGTTTTTCCCTGTTCGCGCTGATCCAAAGTTTCTCCCACACAAACAATTGGAATCAAACAACAGCTCGTCAGCGCACGTTTAATTTTCTTATTAACTTTATCATCAGTTTCGTTAAAGAATTGCCTTCGCTCTGAATGTCCGATAATCACATAGCGACAGCCGATGGCTTCGATCATCTCTGCGGAAACTTCTCCGGTAAACGCTCCGGATGCTTCCCAGTGCAGGTTTTGAGCGCCTACTTCAGCCTGGGTTTCCTTTAAAATATCACATAATGTAACCAACGACACAAAACTGGGGCAAACCACGATCTCTACATTTTCGATGTTAGAAATTTTTTCTTTCAATGAATTGGCAAAGGCAACCGCTTCTGATTTATTCTTATTCATTTTCCAGTTGCCAGCAATAATCGTTTTTCTCATTGTTTGTTCTCTGAAAGTATCTGGTTTTAGGTTCAGCTTAGTTAAACATTTTATCAAGCAAATCCACAACTCGGCAGGAGTAACCCCACTCATTATCATACCATGCAACAACCTTAACCATATTACCGTCCAGCACCATCGTGGAAAGCGCATCAAAAATGCTCGAATGAGAATTCCCAATGACATCCACTGAAACGATGGGGTCCTCTGTGTATTCCAGAATACTTTTCATTTCACCTTCAGCAGCCGCTTTCATCGCAGCGTTAATGTCCTCTTTGGTGGTGTTGGTTTTCAGCTCAGCCACTAAATCGACCACAGAACCGTCAAAAGTCGGCACCCGCATCGCCATACCATCAAGTTTTCCTTTCAATTCAGGAATAACAATTCCCACTGCTTTGGCTGCGCCGGTGGTTGTTGGAATAATTGACATGGCCGCGGCTCGAGCGCGACGCAAATCTTTATGCGGCAAATCCAAAATTTTTTGGTCGTTGGTGTAGGCATGTACAGTTGTCATTACACCTCGGACTATACCGAATTTATCGTTGAGCACCTTGACAACCGGCGCCAGGCAGTTGGTGGTGCAGGATGCGTTTGAAACGATCTGGTGCGAATCTTTTAAGTGGTCATTATTGACGCCTAGAACAATGGTAGCGTCGATTTCATCTTTTGCCGGAACAGTCAGCACAACCTTTTTAGCGCCGCCGGTCAAATGTTTTGCAATTTGTTCCCGCGATCTAAAAACACCAGTCGATTCGACAACGCCTTCCACACCCAGCTTGTCCCACGGCAAATTGGCAGGGTCTTTTTCGGCAGAAACCTTGATCGTCTTTCCATTGACAATAATTGAATCGTCGGTTGCTTTAACTTCACCCTTGAATTTTCCATGAACCGAGTCATATTTCAACAGATGCGCCAACGTGGCTGCATCGGTGAGATCATTAATCAATACGGTTTCAAATTTATTCCGGTTAAGCAATTCGCGAAAAACCAGTCGGCCAATTCTTCCAAATCCGTTAATCCCAACTTTAATAGCCATCTCTTACTCCTTGTAAAAATAATTACCGTTTCAGTTCTACCCTGTACAAGACATTACGCTTTATTGGCGCTGCCTAACAGTTCAATTTTATTTTTAACCACCTGTTTGATCGCTTTTCGTCCGGCGCCCACAATTTTGCGGGGGTCGAAAACTTCGGGTTTTTCAACCAAGATCTCACGGACGCCAGCGGTAAACGCAAGCCGTAAATCGGTGTCAATGTTTACTTTGGTGATCCCCAACGAAATAGCTTTTTTAATATCCTCCGCCGGAACGCCCTTTGCCGCGCCCAACTGTGCGCCGAACTTGTTGGCTTTTTCAATTATTTCGGGAATCACACTGGATGCGCCGTGCAACACCAGCGGAATATCCACAATTTCTCTGATTTGTTCCAACCGGTCAAAAGCTAATTTTGACTCACCCTTAAACTTATAGGCGCCATGAGAAGTTCCAATTGCGATCGCCAGGGTATCGCATTGAGTTTCTGTCACAAATCTCTCAGCTTCGTTGGGATCCGTCAATCTGGCATCGCGCTCATCAACCGAAATGTTATCCTCAATGCCGCCCAACCTCCCGAGTTCTGCCTCCACAGATATTCCGACTGCGTGACAAATTTTCACAATTTCACGGGTGATGGCAATATTTTCCTCCAGTGGAGCATGCGAACCGTCAATCATAATTGATGTCCAACCATTACGCACGCAATTAACAATCAACTCATAGTCTGTTCCGTGATCTAAATGCAAACTCACCGGGATTTTAGCTTTCATCGCCAGTTGCCTTACGATACCGGCCAAAATGTCGATACCACAATATTCGATGGCGCTGGTTGAGGTGGCGATAATTACCGGCGCATTCATCTCTTCATGCGCTTCAATTATTGCCTGGGTGATTTCCACGTTGCTGGTATTAAATGCACCAACTGCATATTTCCCTTTTCTCGCCGCTAATTGAAGATCCTTATTCGTCGCTAACATTTTCGACTCCCATAACATAGTTGTAGATATTTTTTTCAATTGTTTTTTCTGATTGCCCTGCGAATGGAGAAGAGAGAGAATAATCAGAAGCTTGTTATTTCTTATAATTGACGTGTATTATAAGAAAAAAAAATTAAAATGTCAAGGTTTTTTATCGGTACACTCTTGGCAAAGGCAACATCACCTTAAAGCGTAATTTGAACATGGAGACAGCTTACGCTTTAACAGCCGCCAGCAGCAAAATCTGGCGGGGATGAAATGCAGCAAGCACTTTTGAGCAGGCGTTCATGGTGGCGCCGGTTGTGAGGACATCATCGATTAGAACAACGGTAGCGCCGCGAATTTCTTCGCTGTGAGAAACCCGGAATGCATCTGCCACATTCTTTTGGCGCTCAATCGCTGATAATTTCGTCTGGGTTTTGGTGTAACGAATTCTTTGCAGGATGTCATCACGACAACAGAGACCGAGTTCGGCTGCCAGGCTACCGGCGATAAGTGCGCTTTGATTATACCCCCGTTCACGAAGGCGGGTCCGATGAAGCGGAACCGGAACGATCAACAAATCGTCAGGCGATAGATTTAATGCATTAAAAGCCTCTGCCATAAGCTTGCCAATTTTATCGGCAAGCTTCCACAGTTCAGAATATTTAAGTTGATGGATAATCTGTTGCATCACCGGTGAAAAGTTCCACAACGCCCAGGCAGAGTGAAAATATATTGGCGCTTGTAATGAACCTTCGAGAAAAGCTGTGATCTCATCCGGGGTTCCTGCCCGTGGGATTTGCTTCCAGCAATTGTCGCAAACCAACTCGTCGCGCGCCAGGTCCACCTTATGGCAACTCAAACAGTGATGAGGAAGGATAACATCCTGAAATGCTTCCGTTATAAACCGAGCAACGGAAACAAATTTTGATGGTTTGAGGATCGGCATTTTATTGGGTGATCATTTGAAATGTCGAATTGTTAAAAATAGCGGACGCTATCCACTATCGATAGTTAAGATAAATGTAGTGAACGGCCGCTGCCGTTCACTACCTTCGCTCAAAAATGGAAAATCTACCAAAACAACTTTCAATGCATCGTTGAGATTGTATTGAGCAGCACCTTATTTTAAAACAAAACCATAGCATCCGGTCTTGATTAAAAAGCAAAATTAAAATCCAAAATTATAGACAAATGCAACTCTTGGAGAATATCGTTCCTGGGATTTATAGCGTCCTTCTTCAATATCAAATCGAAAAGTATAGATGTAATCCATAAACAACACCAGATAAGGTTTCACTTTATAGCCAATGCCAAGCCTGGCGATGGAGCGATCATCGAGCGTAAAAGCGTCTTTCATGTTTGCCACGCCCATTTTATTATACGTCGCCTGCAACGCGAACATGGGCACATTTTGTTTGGTTTCAGCCGCCAGATACAGCATTCCATAATGGGGCGGATCATCAAGCCACTGGTAATTGCCGACGAGCTGTACAGTATTCAAAATATGCCCGACGAGTTCGCCAAAGGTGCCCCTGGTCTCCTCTTGAATAAAAGCCAATGACTCACTTTTTCGAACGCCGGTCTCACTCTGGAAGCGCTGGATTTCGTAGAATGCATCAAAATAAGCCGGCATAAATTCTTTGCCCAGGAACCGCCTCTCTAATCGCGCAGTAACTTCAGCAATTCCAGCGATCAGACGCAAATCAGTTGCAACGCCGAATGCAATGCCAGTCCCGAATGTGTCCAGCTTTGCCCAGTCAAAATAGGTGTAAGTGCGCAACAGAGACGTGGTGATAATCGGAAGTTCGACGTCCAATCCAAAGGCGTTGAACGCGTCTTCTGTTCCTCTTCTGCCGTCAGGATCGACATCGGAAACAAAGGTTGCGCCAAGGGTCAAATTTTTTATAATG
>DSAU01000034.1 GCA_011046315.1 bacterium | reverse complement strand
TTTGATCCTTTCGCAATCGGGTAGCAAAGTTATGCGCCAAACAGGGTTGTGCCTGTTTGGTTTCCTTGTAATAGGAACCGAGGAACCGTATGAAGGAAATCTTCACGTACGGATCTGTGGGGGCTGAAGGCTGGCAACAGCCTTTGGCTACCCGACCATTAAAAGGATTCAAACAAAAGATTTCCCAAAATATGCGATTTATTTGCTATCTTTATCCAGTCGTTTAAAGGATTCAGAAGGTCAAACTTTAGAGTGAAAGTAACAGATAAAAAATATCTTTCCGCTTATCATGACCTAATTGGTCATAAAATTGATAGCCTTATCGATGATCATGATTTTAGTGAACAGAAAATAGAGTTTGACTATTCAACGCAATCATCTGCAGTATATTCTTCCAACATTGAAGGGAATACGGTAGATATCAACTCGTATATGAATCAAATACTTTCGAAATAAAGGTTCAGGCCTACAAAAGAAGTTGAGGAAATTGATAATCTGGTCAAAGCTTATGAATTTGCTCAAAGCAACGAGCTCAATGAAAAGAACTTTTTAAAATGCCACGAAATGTTTTCGGAAACCTTGTTGATCGAGAGCAAGAGAGGAAAATATCGAGGTGAGAAAGTTAGAGTTTATGATCAGAACGGATTGGTTTATTTAGCTGTCGAGCCTGAATATGTTGAAAAGCGCATGAAAGAATATTTTAAGGGGATTGAAATACTCTTTGGGCAAAGCCTTACCAATGAAGTAACATTTTATCACGCATCACTCGTTCATTTGATATTTGCTCATATTCATCCCTTTCTTGATGGAAATGGAAGGGGAGCGCGATTAATAGAAAAATGGTTCATAAGCCAAGTCTTGGGCAAGCATTTCTGGAAAATTTCATCTGAAAAATATTATAGAGATCATAGAGATGATTATTACGAAAATATAAATTTGGGTGTGAATTACTACGAATTGGATTATGATCGATGCTTGCCCTTTTTGGAAATGCTACCGAAGTGCCTTGAATAGAGAGAATGTGAGGTGAATCACCAAAATCATTTTTCAGCAAATGCTAAGCAAATGCTGCACCGGACGCGAACTCGCTGTTTTTTCGGGGCGCATTGGTAATCGAATTATTGGATGTTCATCTTGCGCATCATTATGATTGCATTTTGTTCGCGCCGGTGAGCAAAACGTTATAGTGCGACCCGATGCTGTATAATTGAATGTTTGTTAAAGAGCTATTGTTCTTTAGGCAAACTTGATATGTTCCTATCAGTACCTTAGGATGGCATGCTACCGTTGCGCAGATCTGCCTTTGCGTGCCCGCACGCAGACAGGTGACGGGGTGTGAAGCCCATCCGACAATGTACCGAAACGGGTAGAAATCGTGAGATCGACACCCATTCCCGAGTTCGCCAACTGGCGAATTAAGGACTAAGGTCTGAGTAATATGGTGAGAGTAATCAAAGATGCTGAAAGAAGCGATTGCTCGGGATACCGATTGAAACATTCTCGGCTCTGTAAAGAGGCAGACGTTCAGCAGGTCTCTGGTCACGTAAACGTTGATGTAATCAGATGAAAGTAAAAAGCAAATGACGTCCGCCAGTTGGCGGATGGTGCGCTCTGTAAGCCGGTGGCAATTCTGAATGTCAGATGAGTAACGTGAAACAAATTACTTAAACTCGCGTTCTTATGAAAATTACCAATAGTGTTCGACACGGTTTTAGCTAAAAGAAATCGAACTGCAATTGTGCACATTTAAACAGTGAATTTCTTATAGCAACCATTTCCTGTTTTTGTATTTTGAAATTTATTGGTATTTCATCATATAGGGCTTTTAAAAATTCTTCTGGTGAGGTAAAGAAATCACTATTGGTGATGTGATTTTGATGTTTTTTATCGAACAAGTAACTTTGCATTTGTTCTTGTTTATATTTCAAAAGTAATAAATTGACAATCAAGATTAAATAAAACTGAATCGTAACTCCATTGGGACTGTTATTGATGAGGTGTATTGCTTTCAGTGTTCTTTTGAAATATCGAAAAAACAACTCAATCTGCCAGCGTAACGCATATAAGCGAATAATTTGGTAAGTTGTTAAATCAAAACGATTTGTAACCAATATAAACAGCGTGTTTCTGGTCTTAAACGATATCCGTCTATAAACATGCTGATGGTTATCAGCGTTAAAGACAACCAATTCATCAGTCACTTGAAAGAAGATGTATTTTACCGCCTCAACAAGCTGAACGGATAATTCTTTCTTGAGTTGATAGATTAGATTTTTGCGCACCCTGATAATAAAAAAAGCTTGTCTGCTGACAATGGTATTAAAAAGGTCAAAACAAAGATAGCCCCGATCAGCGATATAAGTTGACTGCTTGTTCAATAATGTTGGCAAACACTTTGCGTTCATCAGTTTTAGCGCTGGTAACCAGAAAATAAGTGGGAATCATTTGGTTCAATTCAAAACAAAGATGTAATTTTAACGCTTTTGACCGCTGTTTAAATTCAGCCCAAAAATTATTAATTGCCATTGGAAAAATAGAGCCGTCAGTCAGGATAAAACGACCCAACTGTTTGAACTCATCAATTTGATAAACAGGTAAGGTTTCGAGCAAATAGCAATAGATTTTTTGAAATAAAGCGGCATGATAACGATAAAAGGCTTCATGAACGGTGCTAATACCAACATGAAAAAGACCAATTTTACTGACGTTATCATTTGTTTTTAAGTCGGTTATCAAAGAACGAAGCGAATCTAATCCCATGAGGTAGTAATATAGTAGCAAAGTAAAGAATTTATTAAAAATGAGATTTTTGGCCGAATCATTTTCAGGAATATACTTCTTATCGTTAAATAGATCGGTGACGGGTTTGGCTATTTTATGGAATAAGAGATTATTAATTTTAGTATTCACAAGTGCCTCCATAGCGCATAATTCTTTGTTTAACTGACACTTGTTTATACTAATTATGAAAATACAGGTTCCTTTTGCTTATCAAATATTGTGCCGAACACTATTGTTATTAAACACTATTTGAGCTTAATAAAAAATGCCCTTTTCCATCAAAAATGAACTTGACTTTATCTTCAAAATTTATTATTCTTACTCTCTTTTAAAACCACAAGAGAATTGCAATTAAGCGACTGTAAAAATTGAGTGTGAGATAATAATTTGTCATCTGTGGTAAAAATGCAAAAAGCCTCGTACTTGACTATCATTTTTCTGTCTGTAATCACTTCATTCGTATTTCCCCAAAATAATACATTGAAATTCGAGCATGTATCTTTGGAACACGGCTTGTCCCAAAGTATTGTGAATTTCATTATTCAGGATCATCGCGGTTTTATGTGGTTTGGTACCAATGACGGACTGAATAAGTACGATGGGTATTCTTTCTCAATCTTTAAAAATAATTCCAACGATGCTGCCAGCCTGGGTAGAAGTGAAGTGCGGACCATCGCTGAAATTGACTCCAGTTCAATCTGGGCAGGAACATACGGCGGTGGATTAAGCCAGTTTCATCGAAGGACAGAAACGTTTACGCAATACAAACACGATGAAAATGATCCAAATACGTTGAGAAGTAATTTTATCTTGTCACTATCGGCAGATCCCGTGAGAAAAAATGTGCTGTGGATCGGCACGGAAGGCGGTGGGCTTACACGGCTGGAAATTCTGCCTGGCTCAGCAAATCATGGAAACAATGGTTCACGAAATATTTTCACGTCATGGAATTGCGATCCGGAAAGCAGCCTGACGACGACTTCGAATTCCGTACAATGCATTTATGCTGATGCCACCGGGATTGTGTGGCTTGGCGTCGTTGGCGGCGGTTTAGCTCGTTTTGATCCCGAAACCGAAACATTTAAATTTTGGGCAAACGATCCTTCCAACGCAAACAGCTTAAGTAACAATTGGATTAACACAATTTGCGATTCGCCTGAAGAATGGCAAAAAGGCAGCAGGTCGCTGTGGTTGGGGACACATGGAAAGGGGCTGAACCGCTTTGATATTGAAACAGAAAATTTCACCAGATGGGCTTACGAAGCCGATAATCCTGCCAGTCTCAGTAACGATTATATTAACGCCATGTTTTTTGACAAATCCAATGTTTTCTGGATTGGAACGGATGGTGGCGGTCTCAACATTTTCAATCCCGAGACCAATATTTTTACCCGAAGTTTGAACCACCCTGCGGAACCGAGTAGTCTAAGCGGCAATATTGTCAACTCATTGTATGAAGACAGATCCGGCGTTCTGTGGATCGGAACGCTGGGGAATGGTATAAATAAAATACAGCGAAACCGCCTGGATGCAACCAGGTTTTTTCATTGGAAAAATATTTCAGGCGATCCGACGAGTCTCAGTCACAATGATGTGCGGGCAATCTTTGAAGACTCGACAGGCGCAATTTGGATAGGTACGTATGGTGGTGGACTAAATCTTTTTAATCCTGCCGATGGAACGTTCCAGCATTGGATGAGCACGCCAGAAGATGTCGAGAACACCGACATCGATATATTTTATCCGCAAGTCAATAACATCATCTCAATTTTTGAAGATTCTTTCGCAAACCTTTGGCTTGGCACATATGGCGGGAAAATCCTTCAATTTGACAGGAAAAAGAAAAAGTTCGTTTATTGGCCGTATGCGTATGGTATCAATTCGATTGATGAAACTGGTTTAAATGAAAAGTATGTTTTATCATTTCACGAAATTCGCGCAACGAATAAAAGCTCTCTCTTCATTGGTACGCACGGAAGCGGGCTGAATGAAATGATTTGGGATGGCGGCACGAACGTGCTTTTTAAGTATTGGAAATATAGTCTCGAAAATTCGGATGGAATTAATAACAATGATATTCGCTGCATCTTTCAAAAGGATTCAGACGTGTTGTGGCTTGGTAGCGGCGGCGGGGGTATCAATGAGTTTATTCCCGGGAAAAATTCCTTTTCTTATTTCATGAATAAAGCCGGAGATTCAACAAGTTTAAGTAATGATTTCGTGCAAATTATTTACAAGGATAACTCAAACAATATTTGGGTTGGTACGGAAAGTGGACTGAATCAATATGTGAGCGCAAACAATACCTTCATTCATTTCAAGGAAGCAGATGGACTTCCGAACGATAATATTTGTGGAATTCTTGAAGACAGTAAAGGCAATTTGTGGTTAAGCAGCAAGAAAGGAATATCCAGGTTTAATCCGCAGACCAAAGTATTTCGGAATTATGATATTCATGATGGTCTGCAAAGTAATGAATTCAATTCCGGCGCTTGTTATAAAAGTCAGTCTGGAGAATTATATTTTGGTGGCGTTAATGGGCTGAATGGATTTCGGCCTGAAAATATCATCGATAATCCAGTTATTCCACCTGTTGTTCTCACCGATTTTAAGATTTTCAATCGATCTGTTCCTGTTTCTCAAAATGGAGAAACGCCGCTGCAGAAGCATATTTCTGAGTCCAGGGAAATTGAACTCTCCTACAGTCAAAACGTATTTTCGTTTGAATTCGCCTCACTAGATTATAACAGTCCAACGAAAAATCAGTATGCCTACATGTTGGAAAATTTCAATAAAGATTGGTATTATTCAGGATCGAGACGTTTTGCGACTTACACGAATTTAGATCCAGGCAGATATGTCTTTCGGGTGAAAGCATCCAATAATGACGGTGGCTGGAACGAAACCGGGACTTCGATTAAAATTATCATCACGCCGCCCTTTTGGAAAACATGGTGGTTTCGGGTGATTTTGCTTACCGCTATTCTCGCGATAATATATTTGATTCATTCTTACCGCATGTCCAAACAATTGGAGATGGATCGATTGCGAACCCGCATTGCCAGCGATTTGCATGATGACATTGGTGCCACACTGACAAAAATTTCTATTCATTCTGAAATTATCCAGACAATGCAGAATGCTCAAAAGATTTTGCCCTCTGCACAAAAAATCGGATCGATGAGTCGCGAGATTATAACAACAATGAGCGATATCGTCTGGTCCATTGATTCAAGAAACGACACGATCGGCGATCTTCTCGACCGCATGCGGGATTTGGGGGTGAACGTTTTTGCCAAAGATGAAGTCTCATTTCATTTTGACGCTGAAGGTTTGGATGTAATCAAAAAACTCAAGGTAGACCTCCGCCAAAATATCTATCTGATTTTCAAAGAGGCGATTAACAACGTCGCAAAACACGCACGTGCAACAAACGTACATTTGAAACTTATCAATTCTGATGGTGCATTTTTGATGTCTGTCAAGGATGATGGCATCGGATTCGATGAAGAGAAAATTCGTTATGGCAATGGATTGAAAAACATGAAAGAGCGCGCCAAACGGATTGGAGCTACAATAGAAATTTTTCATGAAAATGGAACAACTGTGGAGTTGAAAATGAAAGAGATTTAAAAATGGACATCCAACCGGAGAAAATTGAATCCGTTATCCCATAATCATGGTATTTACATTAAACCTAAAAGAACTTATATTAAGCATTATGATAAATATAGCATTAATTGAAGACGACATTGAAATTGGCGATGCAATCCGGGATTATTTAAATTCAATATCCGAATTTCGATGTGTCGTAAACACAGACTCTGTTGAAAGATTTCTGAATCATTTAAATGATGACAATGTACCTGACGTCATTCTGATGGATATTGGTCTGCCGGGAATGTCCGGAATTGAGGGAATCAAGTTCATCAAAGAAAAATATCCGGATATAGATATAATTATGTTGACCATTCATTACGATTCTCATCATATTTTTCAATCGTTGTGTGCCGGTGCTTCAGGTTACCTGTTAAAAAATCTGCCATTTCCTGAAATAAAGCAGTCAATTGAAATGTTGTACGCCGGCGGCGCCCCAATGTCTCCGCAAATCGCACGCAAAGTAATTCACTATTTCCAGCCCAAAAAATCAAAAGAAATTAAATCTCCGCTTACCTCAAAAGAAAAGGAAATCGTTGTTGGGCTTGTCGATGGATTGAGCTACAAAATGATTGCAGATCGGATGTATATTTCCGTTGAGACTGTCCGATCGCATATTAAAAATATTTACAAAAAGCTGCACGTCCACAATAAAGCCGATGTTATCCGGAAATCGTTTCATGGCGAAATATGATTTTATTACTTGGCTGTTCCTTATCACCTCTCCCTGAATCATAGAATCATCTATTTCTTAATTCTCCTTTCTTTAAAATCCCATCTTCATGGGATTGTAAAATGACTAATATTTTTGAATATTATAGTTGGTTTGGAAGGATTATTTGTTTGCTCTCATTAGAGTTAAACTCATTCTGTGACCTTCCGACGAACGGCGCGTTCGATTTGGCGGTCACCAATTAATTTTCAAAAGAATTTTAAGGAGAAGATAAATGAAGAAGATTTTATTATTATTTCTGATGATGCTCTTCAGCACTATAGCGTTCGCAGATTTTTCACTCTATCTGGGTAGCCAAAAAGATTATGGTTGTGACGTGGCTTATAATTCAACAAATAATGAATATTTAGTTGTGTGGCTGGAATCTTATTCAACTCAAATGAAGAGATTGAAAGGAGTTCGGATCAGCGAAAGCGGGCAGCCAGGCACCAATTTTACAATTTCAGAGTATGCACAAGGTTTGCCTTCTGTCGCTTATAATTCTCAGCAAAATGAATATCTGGTTGTATTTGTTTCCGGCATTGCTCCGGATTTGAGTGTTTATGGCCAGCGGTTATCTGCAGCAGGTTCCACGATTGGAGGGACAATTCAGCTAATCCCAAACGCAGAGAATCCAACAGTTCGTTATAATTCTATTGCTGGGAATTTTTTGGTTGTCGGAGAAGAAAAAATACCGGATAACTTGCAAACCGGGTACAGCTACACGAGATATTATTCCGGAAAAATCGCCGCTGATGGACAGCCGATTGGCTCTGCGCAGATGTTCTATAATTCATACCCGACTTCATTTGTCGACACTGACGATATGAGTTACACGATCGCATACGCGCCGGTCACATCAAGCGAAACGCCGCAGGGGCGATATCTTCTTGCCTACAATGATCCCGGAAATCTGATGATGCTGGATAGCGATGGTAACGCCATGATTACATTAACGAATCCGCAATCGGGAGAGATTTACCCTTCCGTGCCGTTTCAACAATCAAAAATTAGCATTGCTGAAGGATGGGACATCGCGTTTGGTTATTGGGATAACGAACCTGTCTTTTTAATTGTCTGGGCAGATCGGGACAATGACATGACATGGCAGGGCCTGCAATGGACAGGAATCTGGGGAGGTTTGATCGATGCGGAAAAAATCGATTATTTGACGACGGAAAGTGTTGCCAATGAAACGTTCCCGATTTCAAAGATCTGGTCTCATTGGGCTTATTCCAGTTATTCATCAACGTGGAATCCCGTCGTGGAATACAGTTCAGCGTCCGGGAAATTTATGGTTGCCTGGCGGGAAACGCCGGGGCTTGATCCGCAAAATGATACGCAGGTCAATCACATTCGCGGCAATTCGATGGGATCGGCCGAATTTACAGGATCAGTTCCGGATAATATCATAATTTCAGCAACTACTGGCACTGAAGATCCATTTAATCCTGCAATAGCCGTGAGTTCAGTCTCGCCACATGCGCTGGTTGTCTGGGAAGATAAGCGAAATTTTGGGACTTATGATTTCGATATTTACGGCAATTTGCTCGAAACGACAGTCGCGAATAACACGCCCATTGGTGGAAATGTAAACGTCAATTTAGGCAGTGGTGTGAATGTTACTTTCAACAATGTTACAAATCCCGGCAGTACAACGTTGGTAACAACCTCGAGTGGGACGCCACCGCCGGGAGGATTTCAGATTGTCCCATTCGGCTCGCCTGTCTATTATAATATTGAAACGACGGCGACATTTACAGGAAGTATTGAAATCTGCATCAATTATAACGATGCCGGGATGACGCCTGCCCAGGAAGCCGCCTTGCGACTCCAGGTTTACGAAGATCCGCCGGGGCAATGGAAAGATATTACAACGTTGCTGAATACGACAACGAATATTATCTGCGGTTCGGTCAACCATTTGAGTGAATTCGCGATCATTTTTTCGACGGGAGCTCCGGATATAAACGTTACACCGTCTTCGATTACAACATCCGTTGGAGATGGTGGCCCTACAACTGAAACGTTAGTCATCAATAATTCCGGAGATGCAGATCTATATTTCAATATCAGTGATGTGATATGGGAAAAAATGCCGGGTGCAGCCAGTGATATCAGCGTTGGCGCTGATGGAGCCGCCTGGATGATCGGCACAAATAAAAATGACAATGGTTATGATATTTATCGATGGAACGGCGCTGACTGGGATGCAATACCCGGCGGTGCGATTACCATCGATGTCGGTTCGCAAAGCCAGGTTGTTGTTGTCAATGAAACGAATGATATTTTCAAGTGGGATGGCAGCGACTGGTACCCGCTATCGGGAAAAGCTTTGCAGGTCAGTGTTGCTTCAGATGGCACGATGTGGGCAATCGGCGCTAATAAAATTTTTGGCGGGTATGAAATTCTGAAATGGAATGGAAACGGCTGGGATTTGATGCCGGGCGGCGCTGTAAAAATTAGTGTCGGTTCTCAGAACCATATTTGGTGCGTCAATGAATTCAGCCTGGTTTATCGCTGGAATGGCAGTGATTGGGATTTGTTCCCCGGAATCGCCAGCGACATAAACGTCGGCGCTGACGGCTCGGTTTGGGCCATCGGTGCCATTCCCGCAACCGATGGATATGAAATTTTTAAATGGAATGGCTCAGGTTGGGATAAAAAGTATGGCGGTGCAGTGGCGGTCAGCGTTGGTTCGGCTGATCATATCTGGACTGTCGATGATTCTGGAGATATTTTTCGATGGAACAGCAGCGGCGCAGATTTTCCGACATGGTTGAAAGTCAGCCCGTTAACCGGTACGGTTAGTTCTGGCAGTCAACAGGATATCGGGGTAACATTTGACGCCACCGGATTATTGCCGAATACATACAATGCAAATATTTTTATAATGAGTAATGATCCTGATGAAACAATCGTTCAAATACCTGTCACACTTGAAGTTTTGCAGTCGGGATTTCCAATCATCCGATTCGATCCGCGGATAACTGAAATGCGTGTTGGAACCCCTGCCTCGGTCGACGTCGTGCTGGAAGGCATCATAGATCTCGGCAGCTTTGAATTCGAAATTACCTATGACGGAGCTGTGCTACAAATTGTACAGGATTCTGATGTGACACAAGGAATATTTCTTGGCAGTACCGGGCGCACTATTATTCCCGTTGGGCCAACTATCGATAACACCAGTGGAGCGATAGTCTATGGAGCGGCCAGCCTGGGAACGCAACCGGGCGCAAGTGGCGATGGCGTTTTGGCTACAATTTTGTGGACGCCTTTGGCTGAAGGAATTTCGCCAATCGATTTGAAAAATATAAAAATTGCCGACACACAGGGCGCGCAAATCGCAGTACAGGATGAAGACGGCGAAATTCATGTGACAAGTCGTTTCTGGGCAGATGTTGATGGAGATCAGGATGTCGACATTATCGATATCCAGCTTGTTGCCGCTCACTGGAATACCAAACAGGGCGATGCCAATTTCGACCCGATCTATGATGTGGATAACCAGGGACAGGGCGATGGTGATGTGGATATCATCGATGTGCAACTGGTCGCTTCATGGTGGAATAAACAGATACCATCAAATAGTGATCAACTTCAAAATACAATCCTTGTAAAATCAACGCGTAACAAAAATGTGTTGTTGCAAATCAAGGCCAACGAAACGGCAGCTTCTGATTTGTGTCCATCATTGAGCGTGTTTGTCGAAAGTGCGGCGAACATCGGCGCTTTCCAATTCGATGTTGTTTTGAAAAACACCGATGTCACTGTGTCGGGTATTCAATTGGGTGAATTTCTGTCGGCAAACGGAGATAATGTAACGCAACTCGGGCCTGTAAAAAAGGAAGGATCCGATCGATACGTAATGGGAGCATTCAGTTATGGTAGTCATAACAGTATTGAAGGAGAAGGTCTTTTGGCTACCATCAATCTCGAAGGAACGATAGATCATTTCATTCCTGTTGAAATTACGAATATCATCTTAACTGATATGAATGGACAGCAGATTGAGTTGAATGCTATCAACGCTGAATATTTGAGTTGGAATAAAAATTTGGCGACACCTGAAAATTTTGCGCTGCATCAAAACTATCCCAATCCATTCAATCCGACAACATTTATCAGTTACGATGTACTATCTCTGGAAAATACCAAGCAACATGTTTCACTCAGGATTTTTAATTTGCAGGGGCAGCTTGTTCAAACATTGGTTGATGAAGAAAAAACATCTGGCACATACAGGATTCAATGGAATGGATTGAATGCGGAAGGGATTCGTGTGCCATCTGGAATTTATATATACACGTTGCAAGCAGATGAATTTAAAACATCTGGGAAAATGCTATTAATCAAGTAAAGGAGTGATGGAGATTGAAAAAGGGAGAAAGTGTATCATCAATATTTTCTTCCTTCACTCTTCCTCTTCCTTGCTCTAAATTTATTAAAGGAGATTGAAATGAGAAAAGAAGTATTTATTATTGTTTTTGTCTTTGGGCTTTTATCGTCTGTGCTACTTTATGGTCAGGACGTTACGATTCGAATTGATCCGGCAGAACAGATAGCGGAATCTGGTCAAGTGGTTTCTATCGATGTTATTGTGGAAAATGTGAATAATCTCGGAGCGTTTCAGTTTGATATTGTATTCGATACAAATGTAATACAAGTTAACTCTGCTACAATGGGCGTTTTTCTCGGAAGTACAGGCCGCACGGTAATACCAGTCGGGCCGGATATGAATAATAGCACGAATCCCGGAAAAATCACCTATGGCGCTGCAACCTTGGGTTCTGTTGCGGGACCAAATGGTAACGGGATCCTCGCATCTGTTGAATTCACAACGCAGGTAAACGGAAGCGCGACACTGGAATTACAGAATGTACAGCTAAGCGATGTTGACGGACAGGCCTTGACAATTGCCAATCTCTCCAATGGATCGGTGATTGTTGGCTCTACACCAACGGGTACAGTTGTGACCAACACCAACGACAGCGGGGAAGGTTCCTTGCGCTGGGCCATCGAATTGGCGAACAGCAGACAGGAGAGCAGCGAGATCACGTTTGCTATTCCTACGAGTGATCCCGGTTACGAGGCAGAGAATGGCATCTGGCGGATCAAACCTGCGACTGAATTGCCTGCATTGCAGGACGCGGGAATGAACATTGATGGCTGGTCTCAGGCAGAAGTGGCGGGTGACTTAAATCCTGATGGGCCAGAAATTGTGCTGGATGGATCAGCAATACAGGGCACTGCTAGTGGATTTTTAGTTGCGGCTGACGATGTCGCTATCTATGGATTAAATATTCAGAATTTTAAAAATACCGGCATTATAGTTAGCAGCGCAAAAGGAACGTTTATCACTGAATGCCTGATAGGTACGGATCATCGGGGACAGAGTGCAGCAGGTAATAATGATGGTATTTTATTGACAGATGGCGCTCGCGAAACGCTTATTGGCTCAACAGAAGCAAATCATGGGAACGTCATTTCCGGCAATTCCAGATTTGGTGTATTTATATCCGGGTCATCGCATAATTATGTCACCAACAACGTGATCGGGATTAATCAGGCAAAAACTGATACCCTTGGTAATTTGGGACATGGAGTCTCTATTCAGTATAGCAGTCATAGCAACCACGTCCTGTTCAATTTCATTGGAGGAAATAGCGATGGTGTCGCTATTATTAATTCAGACAGCACGGAGATTATGGGCAATTTGATTGGCACTGACAGTACATTTACATTGAAATTCAGCCAGCAAAATGATGGTATTTATTTGTGGGGAAATTCAAGGTACACGGAAATTATTCAAAACGTCATCGGATACAATCTTGAATTTGGTATTTCTATTGGCAGTTCCAATGCATTGTACAATCACATCAGCCAGAATTCAATTTCTCGCAATAGTGCAGTGGGAATCATGACATGGAGCGGCGGAAATAACGAACTTGCTCCGCCAACGGTTCTGTCGGTATCTGATTTACTTATTCAGGGGCAGGCTCAGTCAGAACAAATAGTTGAAATCTTTACCGATGAGTCCGATGAAGGCATGGTTTTTCTCGGTTCTGCTGAAACTGATGCTGCCGGCGCGTTTTCGATTGAACTGAATGATTCCCCACTATTTCAAAATATCACTGCGACTGCAACAGATGCAAATGGTAATACTTCACGTTTTAGCGAGCCGTTTGCCATTACTGCTATTGAAGATAACTCATCTGAGAATGTGCCAACCGAATTTTTGCTTCATCAGAATTATCCCAATCCTTTTAATCCATTGACAAAAATAAAATACAGTATTTCCAAATCAAGTTTTATCACCCTGAAGATTTATAAT
>DSAU01000341.1 GCA_011046315.1 bacterium | reverse complement strand
TTTAATACGTGTTTCAAATTTCAGACGTCAACACCAGATTCCGGTATTTAATCAAGAAGAGTTTGATAAAAAGAGATGGGTTAACTTAACACAAGCGGCTGAAATTTTAGGCACTTATCCGATGACAATTCGGCGACTTATAAAAGCTGAAATTATATTGAAGGCCCACCAGGTCATTCAATACAGTCCCTGGATAATTGAGAAAGAACAATTAAAAACACCGCAAGTATTACAGGCGTTAAAAAAAATTAATAGCGGCCAGAAAAATGCTTTAGTAAAAAATCAAGTTGAAATTTATTTTTAGAATATAAACAATGTTTCATTATTATTAAAATGTATATAAGTTGTAGGGCGATTTATTAAATCGTCCTACATGACTTAAGTAATACTATAAAAATTTGCTTAAATGTTGTAAGAAAAATTCTGATAACAACAAGGAAGCAAAGCCTAACTCATTAATAAACAATAAGTGTAATGAAATGGTGCATTATGGAACCAACTCCACAGATTTCGCCGATTTCACAGATGATTTCACAGATAAAAATTGGTGTCATCTGTGTAATCTGTGGTTAATTTTTTTATTTTTGCCAAAACTTTGAAATTCCTATACAATTAATTAAAATAAGAGTGGTGATCTAATTATCCCAATGCTGCTCTTCATTATTCACTGATAAATCGAAAAGAAGAGCCATGAAAAAGATATTAAAACTTACCATCATCAGCTTTTTTCTTTTTGGTATGACAATCGGCTTTAGCGCGGATTTCAGGTTCCATGGCAGGGCATCCAATTCCATCTACAGTTATGAGGACTCGGAATCGCATACCAGAGTCTTTCAATATGTTCATTTTTCATTGGAGTCGCCTCAACTTGCTAATATGACGCTAAATACATCTTTTCGCGCACTGACCGATCTTAACGAATCTCTGGATGCGGACCAGCGGTTCAAAGCCTATCAATTGAACCTGGCTTTTAAAAAGCTATTTAACAGAATAGACCTGGTGCTGGGAAGACAGTTTCTGCATCCGGGCACGGTTCTGGGGGGATTGGATGGTTTGTTCGCTAAATTTCGAATTACCAATAACATCTATCTTTCAGCCTATGGCGGTGTTGAAGCACATTTTCATCGAAGCTTTCAAATTTACAAATTTGATGACAGCTTTACCACAGGTGGGCTGGTTGAGCTGAATAATTTTTTCAATTCTAAAGTGCAAACTTTCTATTTACAAAAAGCTGACCAGCATGATATTTTCTGGCAGCTTGCCGGATTAAATTTTGATAGCGGCTTGCTGCCCAAAACCCGCTTCCGGTTTCAGGGACATTACGATCTTCAAAATGAGCGTTTTCACCGCTTATTGATAACTGCCAGGCATCAGCTAACTCGAAAAATTGCATTGAACCTCAGTTTTAAAAATCAATACCCGCAGGTGTACGCCAACTCGTTCTATACAATTTTTGAAATCGACCCCTATCGACAATACCGATTGGGCGGCAGCTATCAATTAACCAGCGATTATTTTATCAGCGCACAATATCAATTGATTCAATTTGAATCCGAAAACGCCAATCGCGTTTTTCTTACCTTGAACAGCGCTAACGGCAGCATTGGTTTAACTTATGAAACCGGCTATGCCGGCGATCAGCTCGGAGTAGTTTTTGATTATGCTTACGAGATCATGCCGTCGTTGCTGGCGTCGATGAATATCGATTACACCCGCTATCGAACTGAGACTGTTTTTGAATTTGAAAATCAGCTTGTAAATGCGCTTCGCTTATCGTATCGATTCCAGAAAAATTGGTCAGTGGACCTGGAATATCAATGGCTAACCAACCGCTTTAAGGATAGCGATTCACGATTGTTAAATCATCTCCACTTTAGCTGGTAAAGGATGAAACTATGAAACGAACAATTTTTATCTCCATTGGTCTAGCTTCCCTTATTCTGCTCGCGTTCTGGTTGACCGCTCAGGACGTTGAATTGATTTTTTCTCACAAATATCACGCCGAGGAGGTAGGGGCAGCGTGCACAGATTGTCACCAGGCGGCTGAAAGCAACCTGGCAACCGACAATCTTTTGCCAGACATGGAAAGTTGTTACAATTGCCACGATGAAGATGAAGCATGTTCTAAATGTCACAAAGACCCGGACAATGCAGTGGAATATCCTCGGATTGTTGATTACATCGCCAAATTTCCACATGACAAGCATATTACCGATCCGGACGCCTGCGAAAAATGCCATTCTGGCGTGTCAACCAGTGATAATATCATGGATCAGCATTTACCAAAAATGGCGCTTTGTGTTGATTGTCATAGCGATATGGATCGCGATGATTATTGCCTGGTCTGTCATGCTAAATCAGAAGATTTGCTACCAGCGGATCATAAACTCAACTGGCGCGTTGAACATGGGGTTACTGCCGGGGTCAAAAACGATTGCCAGACCTGTCATAAAACCGAGTACTGTTTGGAATGTCATCAAAAGGATAATTTGGACAGTCGGGTGCATCCCATCGGTTACGTGAATCGACATGGCGTTGATTCAAAGGGCAACAAAGAAAATTGTTTGACCTGTCATGAAGAACAATCATTCTGCGTTGATTGTCACCAGAGCAGAATGGTCATGCCACGCAATCACGGATTGGCAAACTGGTCAAACAGAACTACCGGTGGCAGACATGCTCGCGCTGCCAGACTCGATCTGGATAGTTGTTTGAGTTGTCATTCGGATGCAAAAAGTGATCCGGTGTGCGTTCTTTGCCATCAAATTTAGTGTAAAATAACTTATTCGTTGAGGGAATGCAATGAAAAAACTTTTTACTGGAATATTCTTTATATTGATTATTGCAGCAGTAATATTTAGTTGCGCTGACGATAAAAATCCCCTGCCAAGCGTATCCCATCCCGAAGGCTGGAACACGGTAAATGCTGAAAACTTTCACGGCGCAAAAGTACTGGATACGGGCTATAGCTCATGCAAATCCTGCCACGGCACAGAGCTGAAAGGCGGCAAATCCGGTGTTAGCTGTTACAATTCATCCTGTCATTCCACTTATCCACATCGTCCTGAATGGGGATTTATCGGCAACAGTGAAAATCACGGTAATTACATCAAACAAAATGATGCTGCAATTGAAAATTGTAAAAAATGTCACGGCGACGCATTGACCGGGGGAAAAAGCGGTGTTTCGTGTTTTGACTGCCATCAATATGGTACTTTACCTTTGTAAAAGTGAACATATTTTTTTTAAAAGGAATGATTTTTAATGTTGAAAGGTTTTAATGCTTAAAATTATTAGGAGCCGGTTTTGAGTAGAAATAATCTTGCTAAACTGATGTTGATTTTTCTTTTTTTTCGTTCATTGAGTTTTGCTCAAACTTTTAATAATTCGGACTGTTTGGAATGTCATGGGGAAAAGGATCTCACAAAAATTATTGATGATACATTGGAAGTGTCACTTTTTATCGATGCAGAAAAATTCTCAAATGCTGCACACGGCGGGTTTGAATGTATTGACTGTCATTTGGATATTGATGATATACCTCATGAAGAGACGCTGCAAAAACCGGATTGCAATATGTGTCATGACGATGTGGCAGAAGTGTATGCTACAAGCATTCACGGCCTGGTTTTAACAAGAGAGCACAAAGATGCGCCTTATTGCTGGGATTGCCATACCTCGCATTACGTCTATCCGGTTGATGATTCTCTATCCAGCATTTTCATCTTGAATCAACCTAAAGTCTGCGCCCGTTGCCACTCAGATCCTGAACTGATAAAAAAATATCGAATTCCGGTTTCACATCCTTCTGAATTGTATGAACATAGCATTCACTACAATGCAGCTGTTCAAGATGGTCATCTAAACGCTGCGAAATGCAGCGATTGTCATGGCGCTCACGATACTCAACCTTCGCGCCATTCGCAATCCAAAACCAATAGATTTCAGATTGCTCAGACCTGTTCACAATGCCATGAAAAAGAATTTCATGATTTTATCGAAAGTGTCCATGGCGTAGCAATGATAGCCGGCTCTTATGACGCTCCGGTCTGCACTGATTGCCATTCGGAACACAATATCAAAGCTCATATAGACCCTGCTTCAACGGTATATTCGACAGTGATTTCTCAGACCCTGTGCCGGCAATGTCATGAAGCGGCACGAATTGTATCTAAATACAACATCAGAGAAGACGTCATAAAGAGTTACAATGATAGTTACCATGGCCTGGCAAGTCGAGGCGGATCAACGGTTACGGCAAATTGTGCCAGTTGTCATGGCGTTCACGATATCCGCCATTCCAGCGATCCCAAATCAGCGATTCACAAAGATAATTTAAAAGATACCTGCGGCTCGTGTCATCCGGGAGTCACTGATCAGGTCGCAAAGGGATCGGTTCATGTGGTGATCTCAGCGCAGGAGAATAAAATCATCTATTATGTGAGAATGTTCTATATTGTTTTAATCGTTGCAGTGATCGGCGGCATGGTGTTTCACAATGGATTGGACTTTTTAAAGAAACTGAAGAAAAAGTTCAAATATCATCATCCAGCGAAAACTGAAATGTTGAAACAGCGGGAATTTATCCGGCTCACGCTTAATGAGAGAATTCAGCACTTTCTTTTAATGGGAAGTTTTATCACTCTGGTCTATACTGGTTTTGCCATGAAGTTTCCCGAAGCCTGGTGGGCAGCGCCGTTGATACGTTGGGAAGGCGGATTTGCATTCCGGGGGTTGTTGCATCGCATCGCAGCCGTGGTTATGATCGGGTTGGCGATTTATCATGTCGTTTATATGATTACCAGTAAACGAGGGCGTGAACAGTTTTTTGCATTGCTGCCAACGCTGAAGGATGTAAAAGATGTGATTCAGATGTTTAAATTTTTTTTCGGAATAGAGAAAGAGCGACCCAAATTTGATCGCTTCAATTATATTGAAAAAGCCGAGTACTGGGCTTTGATCTGGGGGACAGTTGTCATGTCGATAACCGGATTTATTTTATGGTTCGCAAACATCTCATTGAGATACTTCCCTAAATGGGTTATGGATGTGAGTTTGATTATCCATTATTTCGAAGCAGTGTTGGCTACGCTGGCAATACTGGTATGGCATTTTTATTTTCAGTTTTTTGATCCACATGTCTATCCGATGAATACAACTTGCATTACAGGTAAAATGTCGGAAGCAGACATGAAACATGAACATCCTTTGGAATATGAAAGATTAACAGGAAAGAGTGAATAATTTTTCAGTCGATCGCAAGCTCAAAAAAGTCAGAAAAAAATTTCTGGCTTTTTTATTGGAAATTTGTATATTATGATGTTGATCGAGCAAATAGGGGTAGCAATTTCTTATCAGATTTTTTCATTGTGCAAATACCTGGTGTATTTCCCAATGTGTTTACGGGATTAGAGTATTAATTGTGAAAATTCAGAGAATCCAACCCGATGGCATTATTTCATTTTCATAATGGGCGCATTTTTACTGTAGGTAAAAGAAATCAAGCCATTATTTGAATAATTGGAAGTATTTCAGTCATAGGTGGCTCAAGGATTGCATTGCCTTTATGCGATGCTTTGCGTTGAATAAAGCGCTGCACTCCAATTTGTTCAAAACTCTTTGAATGTGAAAACCATCTGTAACTGAAGTTTTTAATTAATTGTATTTATGGAAATATTATGAAAAAAACATTTGCTTTAAATAGGCGTATAAATTTCAGGCTGCTATTTCTGCTGTCGCTTTATCTGGTATTGATTTTGATTATTATCAATTACATCAACGTTCATTATTTTAATAACAGAATGGAGGATTGCATTCAAGATCAAGTCCTTCAGGCAAGCAACCTGATTAAGAAATCGACGCGTGTCAGCATGCTAAAAAATCAGCGTGATGATCTGGCTGCGATTATGGAAGATTTAACCAAAGTTCGCTATATCGAGGGGGTGCGAATTTATAACAAAAAAGGCACTATCATGTTTTCCGGTGATTCTGCTGAGATTCATCACACAGTGAGCATCGAGGATGAACAATGTATTTTCTGTCATCCTAGCAGCCAGGCAAAAGGAACGATCTATCAGGAAAATCAATTTCGAATGTGTGAGTCTGAAAATAGCCATCGTGTGCTCGGTTTGATCATTCCCATTGAAAATGCTCCCGATTGTTATCAGGCTGAGTGTCACGCTCATGGCGAGGAAGAGAAAATCCTCGGTTTGTTGGATATTCGGACGTCGCTCAAAAGACTGGACGAAAACACTGCCGACGCCAGGAAAAAATCGCTGCTATCTTTCCTTTTCGTCACAGCGCTAACCCTGATTATTTTCGAAAGAATTATTCACAATCAAATTAAACTTCCAATTTCAAAGTTGGTCTACGGTACCGAACAGGTAGCTAACTTAAATCTTGATTATCATATTGATATTAAGTCGCCGGAAGAGATGGAAAAGTTATCGACTTCATTTAATAAAATGACGGATAAATTGAAGCAGGCACAGCAACAACTTCAGGAGTGGTCCAATACATTGGAGGATCGGGTAAGAAAAAAATCAGAGGAGTTGGAGCGTGCGCAAAAACAATTGATCTCAGCGGAAAAGTTAGCCTCAATGGGCAAGTTGGCTGCGGTTGTCGCTCACGAAATCAACAACCCACTTTCAGGAGTTTTGACATATGCTAAATTGCTCATTCGTAATTTAAAACAAAGTTCAAGCGCAGAAACGATCGCCGAAGCTTTGAAAAATCTGGTGGTAATCCGTGATGAATCTGAGCGTTGTGGTAACATTGTTAAAAACCTTTTGATCTTTTCAAAAAAATCACTGGGGCGAATCAGTCGGCAGGATTTAAAAGATCTCATGGACAAAAGTCTCGACCTAATTCATCACAGTCTTGAATTAAAAAACATCCGCATTCACAAGGAATATTCAGATGCGGACACGACTTTAAATTGTGACGCTGCCGCAATCGAGCAAATGTTTGTTGCTTTGTTGGTGAATGCTGTTGAAGCCTGTCCAAAGAACGGTGGGCTATTGCAGCTTCGCATTAGTCGGAACCAAATTGAAAAGCTTTTTCGTGTTGAGATTGAGGATAACGGTGAAGGGATCGATACCGATGTTTTGCCGCATATATTTGAGCCGTTTTTCTCTACAAAAAATGGGGAGAAAAGTGTGGGTTTGGGTTTGGCAGTGGTATACGGCATTGTCGAAAGCCATCATGGAAAAATTGAAGTCAAATCAGAACCAGCAAAGGGGACGTGTTTTATAATAAAATTTCCATTTAATGGTCATTCAGAAAATCAGGTCAGTTAATTTGAAGGTTTATATCATTTGACAGATTAATTGATATTGACAAAATTTGTTGTTATTAGAGGATAACCAATGGGCACAAAAGATGTTAGTATTTTGATTGTCGATGACGAGTTTTCAGTTCGCGATTCACTTTATCAATGGTTCAAAGCTGATGGGTTTATAGTGGACACAGCAGAGGATGCAACGGCCGCATTTGAAAAGTTTAAAAAACGAACCTGGGACATTGTTTTGCTGGATATCAAAATGCCCGGGATGGATGGTATTGAATTGAATCGTCAAATTCTCAGTGTCAATAAAAACATTGTCGTGATTATTATAACTGCGTTTGCCTCAGTCGAAACGGCAGTTGAAGCCATCAAGGATGGCGCTTTTGACTATGTTCCCAAGCCATTGGACCCGGAGCACCTTAGCGTCACCATTCGAAATGCAATTGAAAAACGAGAACTTTCAAGGGAAAATCTTCAATTACGGCAACGTATTGAAGAGCTGACTACGCCCAACGATATCATTGGTACATCGGCGCCGCTGAAAAAGGTACTCAATCTGGTGGCGTCAGTTGCTAAAACCGACAGCACGGTAATGATTCGCGGTGAAAGCGGGGTTGGAAAAGAGCTGATTGCTTTTGCTATTCATACCAACAGTCCGCGTCGTTATGCACCGATTATTTCGATCAATTGTGGTGGTATGAGCGAGACACTTTTGGAAAGCGAACTTTTCGGACACGAAAAAGGAGCATTTACCGGCGCAGGCCGGTTGCGAATCGGTAAGCTTGAACGTGCAAATAAAGGTACAGTCTTTTTTGATGAGATTGGTAATATCAGTCATAAGATGCAAGTGGATCTATTACGTGTACTGGAAACCAAACAGCTTTGCCGATTGGGAAGCAACACGCCTATCAATGTTGATTTTCGCGTGATAAGCGCAACCAATAAAGATTTGGAAAAAGCAGTCAGAGAAGGCCAGTTTCGTGAGGATCTGTATTATCGGTTAAATGTGGTAACGATTGAGGTGCCGCCGCTGAGAGAACGCAGAGATGATATTCCGCTGCTGGCGAATCATTTTCTGGGACAATTTTCCACCTCCATGGCAAAGCCGATTCGGAAGATTTCTGATGATGCCATGAATGTGCTGGTCAATCATCCCTGGCCCGGAAATGTTCGTGAACTACGCAACGTTATTGAACGGGCAGTAGTTGTCTGTGAAAATGAAGTGCTTCGATCACGCGATTTATCGTTCCCATTTACAATTGAAGAAGACAGACCGGACAGGTTTGAAGATAGTTTAGAGGAGGTTGAAAGACAGCAAATTGTTCGTGTTTTGCATAAAACCAACTGGCAGATTTCTAGGGCTGCCGAAATTCTCAAAATAGATCGTACCACCCTTTATAATAAAATGAAAAAATATGACATCAGCAGATAGTTTGATAACCGTTTCCATTTGTATCGTTCCGATAGAATTTCCAGATAACAGCGTCATCCGGTTGCTCGCCCAGGAGCTTGCCGCGGTTTTTAAACGCCGCGTCGAAATACATCGATCATCTGTCGATGTGACACTGGCATTTGATCCTTTCAGGCAGCAATATTATTCCTCTGCCTTGCTTAAGCAACTAATTGATAATCCGGCCTGTCAGAGTAATTGCAAGGTACTGGGGGTGGTCAATTTCGACCTTTTCATTCCGATTTTTAGCTACGTCTTTGGTGAAGCGCAATTGGAAGGAAGAGGCGCGGTGGTATCCAACTATCGGTTGAGCAATCAATTTTTCGGCGCAAAACCTGATCCACATTTACTTTTGCAAAGATTAGTGAAAGAGGCTGTTCATGAATTGGGCCATACTTACGGTCTGGCGCATTGCCAATATCCGGGATGCGTGATGACATTTTCCACCTCCGTAGAAGATATCGACGATAAAAATGGACGCTTTTGTCAGAGTTGCGCCGATTTTCTCCATCGGAAAAAAAGCGCTGAATTTATTGAACCGATCAGGGCAATTGCTAAATAATTTGATTATCAGCTAAGAAATTCACTCTTAAACCGTTTCCACGACTCCTCGCTTATGTGGTCAATAAAACCTTCAGTGGGCAATCCACCATCTGCCATCGAATTTGCAACCAATTCATTCTGGCTATACTCCGCCATCAGAAAATGTTTCAACCGCTCAACCTCGCTTTTAATCCAGGCAATCGCATCATCTGCGATGCGCAGGAAACGAATTTCCTGAGTGAGATTTTTTGGTTTGAGGATATAAATCCAACCCGCCTCATAATGATTGCTTTTTATCAGAGATGGATTTTTTGAAAGATTTTCGTTTACTGCCAATATCTCTCCGCTGATCGGGGAGTCAAACTGGGCTTCTCGGTTTCCCTGCCGAATAGCAATCAACTCTTCACCCTGTTCGACAGAGTCCCCTTTCGCTCTGGCGGTTAAACCATCAATTCGGCTGAAAATATTTTGTGCAAAACTGGTAATTCCGATTTTTACCTCGCCGGTCGGCTGAACGCTTGCCCAGGTATGTCCTTCTGAGATAAACACTCCGCCGGGAACCGGGAACTTCCCTAAATCTAAAGTAACGTCGGCAATGTTTTTACCTGTTGAAAATGCTACTTTATTCGGAACTTCCTTTTTCTGACGAAGCCGTTGAATTATGGTTCCAGCAGCAATCAGGATCGCAAAGGTTAATAATACCATTATCACTGTCATGATTTATTCCTCCTCGATTTTTATGGTCAATTCTTTATAAAGTTAAGATTAGTTATCTATTGATTGTTATTTTGAAATAATAATGATAATTTTTATAGCTGTTTATTCAAAAAAATGAAGAAGTTTTCTTCTTAAGTAATTGTTTCTCCTAAAAGCCCATCAATGATCTGACGATATTGTTCTGGCTGTATGTAATGACGCAGCTCGTAGGAAATTTCACCCCCATCTGCCATTGTTTTACCCAAACCCAACCGACTCTTGCTTGGACTTTCGGTGAGTTTGGATTCCAACCATTGTATTTTATTTTGATACCATGAAAAAAGTTTATTTCCGGTAAAACAAAAAGACAATTCCTGATTCAATTGTTCGGGCTGTAAAACCGCCAGCCAGCCGTGGTTCAGTGGATCGAGTGTTAATATATTTGGATTATTTTTTAAATCATGATTTGCGCTCGTGATTTTGCCAGTCAAAGGAGATCGAAGCGAAAAAGTGGATCCGCTCTGAGCAATACGACCACATTCAGAACCCCGCTCCACCAGAGTGCCGAGTTCAGGAAGCTCGATTCCGTCAATTGATCCCAGCACCAGAGCAATGACATCGTCAATCCCGATTGTGATCTGTTCCGAATCGGTGGCATCTATCCAAATGTGCTGGGGGTTAACAAAAAATTTTTTGCGATCATCAATCCTCATAAGTTGTTTTAATGCCAGCAAGTGACAAAAAGAAAGGCTCTCTTCATTTTTCACTTTTTCAACGTCGCTACGCAATGCACGATCCAACGGACAATTTTTACAATCAAAGTTGTGGTTACAGATCTTATAGGATAATACTCCCATTTCGACCCAATCACATATTTGATCCGATTTATGGATCATTAGATTACACTTAATAGGTTTGTCATTTGACATTTGTCTCTTACTCTTTTTTAATTTATCCAGTCATTAATCATACAATTAATGTGCCATCAAAAATGAACACATAAAAACAAAGAGTTAAATACTTTGCAAATAAAAAACCTGATGATTAATTCAACAAATTGTTGAAATTATCAACAATAAATTTTAATCAAAAAATTTTTGACAGGAAAGGACTGTTACTTTGATGTGGTTATTTCTTCTTGATTTTGTGCCAAAATTTAGTTAATATTGAATAGATTAAATTGTAATTTCAGGACTTTTAAAAAGAGGTTTTTTATGCGTTCTACAAGTTTGTTGTTGGTTTTTGTTTTTTCTATCATCTCCCCTTTTTTAGCATTTTGCCGGATGAAAAACGATGATATAGTCGGATTTTGGGTCAGCATTTCTACTCCGGAGTATTGGGAAACATTAGCAACTCCAGAATCACGCTATTTTATTACGCTGACTGACATCCAATCATTAGCCCATCATACCATCCACTTACCCGACCATAAAACGAAAAAGATGATCGCCTGGGAAGGTGTTTATTTACGACCGGTTCTTCAAAAAATTGCCAATTTTGATTGGGACAAAATTCATCGGCTTGTCATTAAGGCGCCTGACGGATATTCATCAGTAATTTCCGGTTCGAGAATTATTAAGGCAGAAAACGCTCTCTGTGCTTTCCGCCGAAAGGATAGCAAAAACTGGCTGGCAAAATATGGCGACATGCGGATTATCTTTCCTGACCTTCATGAGATGCACTGGATTAATAATCCTGCGGAAGTAGAGATTGAGTTGGTTGAAAATTGCATGTTATCGAATAACTGGCGCTTTTATTTTTTTGATTCTCCAGCCTTTGAGCCATTGCGCGTAAGCGAGTCTGATCCGTACTTGAGCGAAATTTTAACCCAAATCGGCTGTGCCGATAGGGACTTTACAATATTTACTCATGACGGACATTTACGGCAGTATCTATTTGATTCAACTGCTCAAAAAATTAAAATCGTCACAGATACCACAGGTTTGTGGGCAGTGCGCGGGTTGGGTGTGCCGATCGGCTTTCGATTGAAAAAAATATTCTTTGTCAGCTCTGAAAACGTGGGATTGTTTCCGAGGGCTTTATCATTAATGGAAAAACAGTTGTGGCATGAGCTTTTTTCAGCGATAAATCCATTGATGGGAGAAAACTTTCAAATTGCTAAAATTATTTTGGAGCTGACTTCCGGTGAAAAGATCGTATCCGGTAAATTGGACGATTATCTCTCAGCTAAACTTTCATTATACGATTTGTTGGAATCAGCCAAAAAGGAACAGAAAAATTTGATGGGAATCGAAATTCTCTGGTCTCGTTAAATTGAATCCCATGCTGAATTTTGGAATGTTGTTCGACAAGTTTGGTGAACTAACTTTTCATCCCCACCCCTCTCCGAAGGGATTGAACCTTCTGGAGAGAGTCGCTATTGTTGGCGTATATGAATTTCGATGCTATTATTGATACTATTGTTTTGAAGCGGTTTGAATCAATTTTAAAATGACAGTCGAATCCCAGCCATAATCTGCCTCCCTGGCTGTGGAAAGCCGAACTCCTCCTCATAATATTTATCCAGAAAATTGCTCAGTTCCAACCTGGCGGTGATATGGCTTGTAATCGTTTGAATGAGATTTAAATTGTTGACAAAATAGTCAGGAAGAGTGATTATATAATTGCTCGAGTAATAGAATTGTCGCTTGTCAATGTATGCCCCTTCATAATTGAGCGTCGTGCCAAAGCCAGTTTTTCCTGTCAGCATGAATCGAAGCTTATTGGTTGGCAGATAATCATTAATCTCCAACGCAGACCGGGGAAAATCAATGAAACTATAACTGAATTCACCGGCAAGGTATCGATTCAGCGACCAATTAGTTCTGATTTCTACGCCCTGCATGGTTGCCTGAGAAATATTTTTATAGCGCAGCGAGCGGGTGGCGCGATAGATGAGATCGTTCATCTTATTGTAAAACAGCGCCAGATCCGCGGAAAAATACTGATCGCGATTTTTAAAGAAAAATATTTTATTAACTCCCAGTTCAATTTTATCAGCAGTTTCAGGTTTGAGTTCAGGATTTCCGGATGTCTGGCTGTAAAGTTTATGCAACGTCGGAAAGCGAACCGTATGCGAATAGCTGGAAAACAATTTCCAATTTCCGGTCAATTGCTGCTGAAAGCTTATCATTGGAGCGATGTTTCCGTTGGTATTGCTAATATCGGTTTGATGAAAATGATAGCCCACTCCCAGCGTCAGGGTTGTGTTTTTCCATGGAGTGAAATCGTCTTGTAAAAATAACGAGCCAGTCAACGCGTAATGATCCTCCCACGGTTTATTGGTATCCGCTTTCTTTTTCATTCGATCCTGTCGAAACTGAATGCCTGCCAGCAGTTGATGTTGTTGCCACGGTCGGTAATGACCATGAATTAATCCACCTGTTGTGAAGTTTTTCAGCAATGAATTCCATTCTACCTGATCATCTTTCATTTCCGGGGTTTTGTATTCAATCAACCGATCGTTGTAAGCATCCGCGAACAATACCGATTTCAAACTCAAGCGGGAGTTTATTTTCCATTCGCTACTGATCGTACTGCTGTATCGCTCCCAGTTCGGAAATCGCCAATAACGGGGAGAGTCTCCGGGAACAAAACGCGTGGCAACCGGAATGTCTTTTTTTGCCCAATGATAGTCTAAAGCAATGGTTAACAGCAAAGCCTGATTGTGTTGATAAGCAAGCTTGCCGCTGATACCAATTTTATGATAAAAACTCATTTCCCGCATGCCACCATTTTCATAGTTGTTCGGC
>DSAU01000311.1 GCA_011046315.1 bacterium | reverse complement strand
TTCGAGAGTTTTTCGGTACATTTCAGCGGCAGCGGACAGATCGCCAAGCGCTTCATAATTCAATCCCAGCGCGAAGTAAGCCGGCGCATAATTTTTATCCTGTTCGATAGCCTGTACCAACAGTAAGATAGCTTCTTCGTATTCGGTTTTCTGGAAATATATTTTTGCGTTTTCCGTCAATTCAAACGCGGTTTTCGGTTCAGCGATAAGCAGGGGATTGTAATAATCGTCTAAAAATTTTCTGGCGCTGTAGTTGGAGCGATTGATTCGGTAGGCTTGTTGATAAAAATAGACGACCTTTTTCTCCCTTTTGAGTTGTTGGGCGATTAATGCGTTGAAAATATAATCCGAGCTTTTGTAATAGGATTCGATCTTGAATTTCACCAATTGACGCGGAGCGGTCTCCGGCTTGATATTGGTCACGTAACGATAGACTGATTCTCGCGAGCTGTTGAATAGATGCAGGAGCTGGACTAAGTTGTTCGGATTTTTGCTGACTTTGGGGGCGGAAAATTCAAGAATCGGTTGGTTCAAGCTGTTAACGCTGACTCCTGCCATTAATTGCATAAAGACTTCAGGACCAAAAAGGAAGCAATCCAGGGCTTCATAAACGTCGGTTAATATCGGAGACTCAAAATTTGCTCTGATATTGATATTGAGGTTGTTAATTTGATGGCTAATTTTATCGAAATCAAACTTGAGCCCGCTTTGTTTCACGCCAACCAGTAGGGCAAAGTTATTGGAAGGATTTTTATCGTAAAAGATAGCTGACGTCGGAAAGGCGGAATGAAAGGTTTTCAGAATAACTTTAAAGTTTTCCAGCGAAAGCGCATATATCGGGGCGGGTGCGGCGAAAATTCCTGACGGGCGAAGCAGCCGATGACAGCTTTCGAAGAATTCCAGGCTAAAATATTTCCGATCATCAACCGGCTTGGGATGAAAACAAGCGCTGATAATCACATCATATTGTGCGCTGGACAGTTGAACGGCGCCCTTGTCAAACCCGCACAAAAAATTAACTCTTTCATCCTTTTGAAGGCGTTGGTTTTGTGGATGGAGATAGGGAGCAAGCTCCGGGATTAATGGCGACTCGATGATACAATCAATTTTGTTGATATTGAAATTTAGCAGAATCCATGCGATTTCTCCGCTTCCCAGTCCAAACAATAGCGCCGATTCCGGCTGCTTGTTGTGAAGGAGCATTGGGATAAGCCCTGCCAATGTTTCGACCTGCCGTGACTGCAAAGGGCTTTCTCCTACCAGGCGGGCATTGGATTCCAGTAAAAGTTGATTACTCTGTAGTTCGCGGCGCAGTGTCAAGGTTGTGTTATTATCAGATTGCTCAAACAGCAGCTCGGAAGGGCTGTTGGTGTCAAGAAATATTTTTTGAAAGTTACCCGCAGACAAGAAAAGAGAAACACAAAATAAAATAATTACAGTTATAAATATGTATGAGATGCGCCTTGTTTTGCCGAACTGAAGCGAATACAGAAAAAGTAGAATTAAGCCGACTCCCAAACTCAGCGCGGTGATAAGGATGAAGCTGTGATAAATGTTCAGCCTTGGTGACAAAACCACTCGTGTCAGATAAATTCCCAGCGTTGAGAAAAACGAAAGAATCATTAACGTGCTCCCAAACCTGCTGCCTCGTTTTTGATAACTATCTGTGGTGATCTGAATAATTAATACCAACGCCAAACCAAGCAACGCAGCGGGGATAGCATAAAGTATCAACGTGTTAATAAAATAGATTACAACTTTGCACGTCCAGAAGCTGTCGCTGATCGCCGCCGCAGAGAGAACTGCATCGTTAAATCTCTTTATCAACGGGATCAGCAGCAATAGTATAGCCAGATACACACCAGCAAATATCGGCAGCAGCCCGAAAACAGGAAATAAATTTAAAGACCGCGAGAGCAGCTTTCTCGAACCAATCACGCCAAACAACAGCCCTGCTAAAATCATTAAGACAGAAAACGAAATCACGTAAATATCGTTTCCCATTAAATATAAACAAATTTTTAAAAGCAGGGTCATCAAAGAGCCGAACAAAACACATTGGAATGCAAAAGCGAGAAAGGTGGTTTTGCGGAAAAAGCGTTGCATTTTTTGAGACGACGCATTAAATAGTGAGAGCTGTTGTGTTTGAGAAAAACCATTATCGGCGGGCAACTTGAAATCGAGGTTGCTGTTGATCAGCTTTAGTATAAACGCAAATATGAACAATAGCGCGACAGCCAAAATCAGCGTTTGTTTAACACCCAAAACATTAAATAATGAGAAATTCGACGCCATGATTCCCACTATAGCACCTGTTAGAAAAACAGCGATGATTAGCGTCAGCGACCGGACATATTGCGTCGGCTGTTGGGAAAAAAACCGACAACTGATAGCAAAACAAACACCGGTAATGATAGCAGGAATTAATGTCATTAGCAAGATAAGGGAAAATGCAAATCCCTCCTTGATGTAACTGGGCAATCCTGGTTTAAAAACAATAACTTCAAAAAGGCGTGGAAGTATGGGGAGTGATAGCACAAAAATAGCGCCGTAAAATCCACTAATAATGATCAATGAATAGAGAAGTGTTAATGAATCCTTTTTTCGATCTCCCAGTTTGCCTCCGATAATTGCGCCCCATCCGAAGCAGATTAATAAACTGCACAGCTCGCAAATAAAAGGGATCGAAAAAAGTACTCCGATATTCGAGATGAGCCGAAATAGTGAGAACAGAAAAATAAAGGTGAGCACGCTTCCCATAAAAGTCAGAATGATCAACGATTGGCGAATAATCAATTGGCGAAAATATTTTGGATCCTTTGTCATGTGATCGAACCGCTTTTAATTCGTCATGAATTGGATTGTGTTTTTTGAAAGCGCTCATTTTTCAGCTTGATGTTTGGTACTTTTTGCAACAAAATTAATCCGATGACAATCATCATATTAAGTGCAAAAATAGCGGCTTTATATTTAAAAATATCGCCGTAACTTTGAAACAAGTACACAACGGCTGCCCATAAAATGGGACCGAAAATAGCGGCAAATTTGCCGGAAAGAGAGTATAACCCAAAAAATTCTCCCAACATTTTTTCAGGCACCAGCGAAATAAGCAGCGGGCGCGCTGAAGTCCAGGTGGAACCTAAAAACACTCCGACCATAGCGCCGACAATCCAAAAAAGGACGATGCTGTTGCTAAATACCAAAACCGAGAGACTACAGATCCAACCAATAAGCACAACAGTGAGCGTTTTTTTGGGCCCCAAATGATCAGTTATCACACCAAAGATCGCAGAGCCGACTATCGCAGCCGGAGTGAGCACAATCAGGAATGTAGTGGTTTCGCTTTTGGAAAAGCCCACTACCTTTTGTGCGTAAACCGCCATAAAAATAATAATGGTTTGGATGGCTTCCTCGTAGAAAAATTTGGCGATGAGAAAACGAAGCACTCCGGGATATTTTTTGGTGTTAGATACAGCGTCGATAACTTTTTTAAAAGATGTCTTGATGTTCAACTTGAAAGATGTTGGCGCCCGTTCGGTAATTTTATCCTTGATAAAAATAAATGATGGCAACGCGAAAACAAGAAATAATATGGCGGAGGGGATAAACGCTGCAACACTACCGCCTCCCTCAATAAATGGGATGTTGACGCCGAAAACAGCGCCCTCGACAAAAGGCAGGACTAATATCAATCCCAAGATTGATCCCAGGTAACCCAGCGCCACGCCGTAACCGGAAACCCTGCCCATACTTCGGGGAGAGCAGACACTGGGCAGCAACGCATTATAAAAAACCAATCCGCCCTGATATGAATAGTTGGCAATGACAAAGAAGAAGATCGCCCAGCTAACTTTGGTGTGGATGTTTGTGAACACGATTCCCGAAACCCCGATCAGGGCCGTGAATAAAATACAGCATAATGTGTACACAATCAGAAATGGCATGCGGCGCTGGTATCGGTCTGATATTTCACCCAAAAAAGGCATTGTTATCGCGACCAGAGTCATTGAAAACGAATTTGCAAAACTGACATATTGATCGCTTAAAGCAAGGTCAATTAATACCCAGGTGGAGAAGTACATGGTAACGACATTCATGGAATATATTGTATTGGCAAAGTCGTACAATATCCATGACAGAGTGGTTGCGATGTTGGTAGCTGGTCTTGTTTTCGATTTCAATAGGATTAGCTCGTCAGTCGGTTTTTTTAAAAAGAATTTAATAGCTCTGGCGAAAAAAAATAGCATCACCCAAGGCCTGAGTTGGGTGGTGCACTCTATTTAAAAAATATATTAGTAATAATCAAGAAAAAAATGATGGGTTGTAAAATTTGTCAGGTCGCATTAGTTCGGAGGGAGAAGTTTTACCATAATTTATTTCGAGATTTTTTGAATAAGACGAATCAACTTATTAGTAAAACCGCGGTAAGATTTTTTGGGGGGAATGATTAAAGCCAGAATTACCTGCTGGTCAAAAGCAGAAAAAAAGCGAAAAATTATTCTGCGCTTATTATTACCTTCGACAATCAATTCCCGAATTTGAGATATACCGCCCATCACATCTGCCATGTTTCGAATTTCTTGAAACAGGACAGACATTTCTACCAGTCGATCTTCTGAAACAACCTCCTTGGTAAAACTGTGCGCCAGTGGCAAACCCTCATCGGAAAAAAGATATGCGGTCTCATAATGACCGAGTTCGATAATTTCATCCATAAATTGTTGGATTTGTTGCTGTGGGCTTAGATCGTTTTTTTGCATGGCAGATTCCTTTAATAAGTGTGTTGTTGGACCGAATTGACAACCATGTTAATGATTGATTTCAGGGTTTCGAAGACCCCGACTCCTCGGGTAGCGACACTTTCATATTGTGGTACCTGAAAATAGTTCAATTTGCGTTCCAATCGTTTTGCTGTTTCGCGATTCGGCAAATCAGTTTTATTATATTGAAGAACCCAGGGAAAACTTTGCAGTGTTTTACCCATGTTAATAAGATTCTCTTCTAAATCCAACAGTGAGTCAAGATTGTCGTCGATGCGGTCTTTCTGGGCGTCGGCGACAAAGACAATTCCATCAACGCCGGAGAGAATCAGTTTGCGACTGTTGGCATACAAAACCTGCCCTGGTACGGTATAGAGATTAAAGCGCGGCTTTTTACCAAGAATTTTACCAAATTCGAGTTGTAGAAAATCAAAAAAAAGAGTTCGGTCTTCTCTGGTGTTCAATGTAATTAAATTTCCCCGAAGAGAGGGGTCTAATTTTTGATAAATATATTGTAAATTTGTCGTTTTCCCACTTAGTCCCGGACCGTAATAGACAATTTTCAGCGTGATTTCATTTGTTGCCCAATTGATAAACATAAATTAATTTTTATCTTAAATGTCCATTGGTCGATTAATTGGGTTTGATTCTAAAAATTAAATGCCTTATCCAGTTCTTCATTCAAATATTTATTAAAATCGACATCAATAAACGATTTATCGCTTTTTCTGGTAGTCTGTGCTTTTTGTAAGACATCAGTTAGCACTTCGATGGCGCGTTTGGTGTAAATTCGAACCATGCCCAGCGCGGTGTGTGAATCAAAAATGATGATCAATAAAAAGTCATCACCGACATTAGACAAATAAGCGTTATATTTTTCGCCTTCATGAAAGATAAATTTGAAGCGTTTTTTTTCTCCGATTATTTTAGCGGTTTCAGCAGTTGCTGCGAACGTTCCGGCTGCTAAAGCTGATAAATTTGAAATATCGATCTCAGTTGTTGTTCCGCGCTGAGTTAGCGGGTGTCCGTTCATGTCGGAAAAGATGATGGTTCGCGCTCGGGTTTTTGATGTCAGATCAGCGATAATTTCGGAGATGGCTTTGTACGTTTCTCCGGATAAAACTATCGGTTGGCTGTTATGTTTATTTTCGCGGTTCATTGTTGAAAATCTCCCGTTTGATATACATTGGTTTCAATATCATCTTTATTTCCCTGCCATCAAGCGTTCCGCTAAAAATGATGGCAAGCCAGCAGCGTGCATTTTTGCCTGGGTCTTTTCAATATCATAGGCGACCCGGATTAACTCGTAATGTTGGGCTGCGGTGTCCATTATCCCAAATGCTGACGCCGGGTTGTGATCTCTCGGCTGACCGACGCTGCCAACATTGATGATGTATCGACAGCTCGGTTGAAATGTAATTTCGGAATTTTCAGCAAATGAGTATTTTTGCCCCTGGTTTTCAATGTAGATTATCGGTTGATGCGAATGGCCGATAAAGCAAACTTTTTCCTCAAAAGCAGCGAAGTTGAAAATTGCATCATCAATCGATAAAACATAATCCCACGACTGCGGAAAGTGCGGGTTCGAATGGACAAGTCGGGAGTTTGCGTAAATGCTGCTATCCGGCAAACTTTTCAAAAAATCCAACTGGTTGTTTTCGAGTTGATCCGTTGTCCATTCGAGCGCTTGCTTTGCAAAGCGATTGAAATAGTACAATTCGCTGTGGTTAAAACAGGCGACGTCGTGGTTGCCGATAATAATGGCGTCGCATTTAGTTTTGACAAGCTCTATGCACTCTTTTGGATTGGGACCATAGCCCACAATATCGCCAAGACACACGATCTTGTCTATGTCCCGGTTTTCGATTTCCTCAAAGACAGCCGTTAATGCTTCAAGATTACTATGAATGTCTGAAATGACGGCAAGCCGCAATTTGATAACCTGTAATTATAATTTAAATATAGCTTGAAATTATTATGAATGCAAGGATCTTTTTCATTTTTTCAATAAAATAATTTTTACAATAACGAAACCGGATCCACATCAATGGACAGCTTGACGTCACGAACATTTTTTGTCGATCGATATTTTAACATCGCTGTTTTAAGATGACGCCGTATCAATTTACCGTTGGAGTCGTTTTGTTTATTAGCTTTGATTATCAACTGCCAGCGATACATGTCCTGTATTTTCGAAAGCGGGGATGCCACCGGACCGTAAACTTTCCCCAACGCTTCCGGAATCCGCAGCATGTCCGCCACGATGAACGCTGCCTGTCTTACCTTCTCCTCTGATTCGCCGCGAAACAAGAGACAAACCAGGCGCCAAAAAGGCGGATAGTTCAATTCTTTGCGCAGCGGCAGTTCGTGTAAGAAAAAGCCTTTATAATCATGTTGTTCAGCAAATTTTAAGCCAAGATTGTCCGGAGAGTAAGTTTGAATATAAACTTCTCCTGCTAAACCCTTGCGCCCGGCGCGCCCTGCAACTTGAGTAAGCAGTTGAAACGTTCGTTCAGTTGCCCGAAAATCCGGCAGTAACAAGCTGGTGTCGGCTGATATTACGCCAACTAAGGTAACGTTTTCAAAATCAAGGCCCTTAGCCACCATTTGAGTGCCCAACAAAACATCGAATTTCTTCTCACCAAAATCGGAGAGTATTCTGTCGTGCGCCCATTTTCGAGATGTTGTATCCAAATCCATTCTGACGACTCTGGCCTGAGGTAGCATTTTGCCAATTTCTTTCTCAACGCGCTGAGTGCCAACACCTCTGAATAAAATGTCCACACCGTGACATTGAGGGCAGGCGCTCGGCGCTTTTTTGGTGAACGTGCAATAGTGGCAACGCAGCAGATGACCCTTTTCGTGGTAAGTTAATGTGATTTCACAGTGTTTGCATTTTTCAATATGACCGCAATCTTTGCATTTAATGTGGGTTGAAAAGCCCCGACGATTTTGCAGCAGGATGATTTGCTGCCCGGCTGCTAACTTTTCTTGAATTTTTTCATGTAAAAATTTTGAAAATATCGAAACGTCATGAGCTGGATATTCCTTCCTGTGTTTGATCATGTCCACAATGGTTACCTGAGGCATGGGAACATCATCGATGCGTAACGGGAGCTCCAACAGTTGATATTTTTCAGCTTTGGCATTGTAATAGGATTCCAGCGAAGGGGTTGCAGAACCCAGGATCACAACGGCATTGTTCGTTCTTCCGCGATAAACCGCCACGTCCCGGGCATTGTACAACGGTTGATTATCATACTGCTTATAGGAGGATTCATGCTCTTCATCCACCACAATTAATCCCAGGTTCTCTAATGGCGCGAAAACAGCCGACCGCGGACCAATGGCAATTCTGTATTGACCTTGTTTGAGCTTCCGCCAGGAATCATAGCGCTCACCCGGCGACATGCGGCTGTGTAAAACCGAAACCAAGCCGGGAAAGTTACTGGTGAACCGGCTGACTGTCTGTGGAGTCAGTGCGATCTCTGGCACCAGAACGATGGCGGTTTTGTCTTTTGATTGCGCTCGTTTGATGGCTTCAATATAAACCTGAGTCTTGCCGCTGCCGGTGACGCCGTGTAGCAGAAACGTTTGATAGCAATCCTGATTAATTGCCTGCTCGATCTGATAAATAGCGTGATTCTGATATTCGTTCAGCGCAAAGCTGTCCGGCGGTTTGTATGTCTGAGCGGACAGATAGCTGCGTACCACCTCTTTTTCAAATCGTTGGATTATTTCTTTTTGAATGAGCGTTATGATTGCGCTATTGCTGACGCCCGCGGTTTTGATTAAATTTTTTTGAGAGATCTGCTTGTGTTCTCGAACAACAGCAAGACACAATGCCTGCGCTGGCGCTGTCTGTAACAAGCTGGAACATATTTGATCGAAAGTGGATTGAGTTTGAATGTTAGGGTGAATTTGCAGCCAATACTCAAATTTTGGGCGCGCCGTTGCTGAAGTTATGTTGATTTCCGACTTAATGAGTCCGGCCTTTACCAGGCTCGCCACAGAACTTGATAAATTGGCAGCCCGGAAACGTTTTCGCAACTGCTGCAGGGAAAGCTGTTTATGCTCCCGGAGCAAGGCTAAAATTTTCTCCTGTCGCGGAACGTGATATTTTTCCAGATGGTTTCGGATCTGTTCGTCGGTCGCTTGCAAAGAAAGATAATGCCTTGATTCGAGATTTGTTCCTCCTGGCAGCATGGCTTTAATTGTCTCACCCAGTGGACACAGATAATATTCTGAAATCCATCGGGCAAGCGATATCATTTCTGCTGAAAGCACGGGGTGGGGGTCAAGTAAATCGTGGATCGGCTTTAAATCTTCTCGATTACATTGATCCTTAATTCCAACCACATAGCCGGTCATTTTTCGTTTTCCAAACGGCACTAACACCCGAAAACCCTCGGTCAGGGTTTCGCGAAAACACTCCGGTACCTCATAAGTATAAATTTGAAAAACAGGTACTGGTAGTGCGATGTCTGCAAATCTGCTCATTTAAGGGGCATCCCGAATGATTAAGTTGTCTGACTAAGTTGAATTAGTCTAAATTATGAAATTCAGACTAAATTTGCAAATGAAAATTCAATTATTTGAAACACTCTTTGTGAAAATGGGTTAAATTATCAAAATGACAACACTAAAAACAGGAAAGCTAAATGACAATTAAAATAACTCAACTTTTTATAATCCTGTGTTTTCCGCTGTTGTTGCAGGCTCAGGACAAATATTGGATTTTTTTTAAAGATAAAGGTCTGGGTAGAACGGAAATGGCAGAGATGCTCATCAAAGAAAAAAAAAGTATGCCCGCCAGAACAATTGACAGAAGAGAAAAGCTTTTGCCATCGTCGGAATTGGTCGATGAGTTTGACATCGATGTTTATAGCCCCTATGTTTTAACTCTTCAGAAGCTTGGTCTGTCGCCGATTGTCAAATCCCGGTGGCTCAACGCTGTTAGCGTCAAAGCCAGCCCGGAACAAATCACAAGGGCGCATTCGATGAACTTTGTAACTAATGTGCGGCGGGTTTCGACCTTTAAGCGTATCGTACCGGATATAATTGAACAGCGGCACTTGTTGAAGCCTTCCACCTTCCGCTATGATTATGGTCCTTCGTTGATGCAAAACGAGATGATTGCTGTTCCGCCATTGCATGATCTTGGATTGAATGGCAAGGGGGTCTTGATTGGTTTGTTGGATACCGGCTTCAATCATCAATATCATGAGGCGTTTCAACATTTGAACATTGTGGCAGAATATGATTTCATTAACAATGATAGCACCACCAGTAATGAGCCGCAGGATACCGCATCGCAACACAATCATGGCACATCGGTGCTCTCGGCGATCGCGGGTTTTTGTGAGGGACAAATCATTGGGCCGGCGTTCGGCGCCGATTTTTTGCTTGCCAAAACTGAAGATATTTCTGATGAATATCCGGCCGAAGAGGACTATTGGGTGGCGGGAATTGAATGGCTCGAGCGACAGGGGGCGGATATTGTCAGCAGTTCGCTTGGCTACAACGATTGGTATTCCTACGAGGATATGGATGGCGCGACGGCGGTGACGACCTTTGCAGCAGAGATCGCTGTCGAAAAAGGTGTGCTGGTTGTCAACAGCATGGGAAATGAGGGCGCTGGCTCATGGCGCTATATGATCGCTCCGGCGGATGGCAGGCGGGTTGTCTCTGTCGGCGCGGTGAATTTTAGCGGCGATGTTGCCGCTTTTAGCTCGCGTGGTCCGACCTTTGATGGGCGAATTAAACCGGAAGTTGTCGCTCCCGGTGTGAGCATCTATGCGGTTTCGCCTAACAGCCCCGACGGCTATCGCACTGGAAGCGGAACCTCGTTTTCCTGCCCACTGGTATCCGGTGTGGCTGCGCTTATTTTACAGGCGCATCCCTATCTTAAACCGGAGGAGGTGCTGGCGGCGCTTAAAGAAACCGCAAGCCAGCCACAAAGTCCTGACAATGATTTCGGCTGGGGAGTTGTGAACGCACATGAAGCGATTTTCTTCTACGGGTTGTTTTTTAGCGATAAGCCAGTGGTCATTTACAACAATGGAACAAATCCGCTGGTTAAGATTAAGGTTTTTTCAAAATATCAACTGTTGCCGGATGCGCTCTGGCTCCATTATGCGATCAACAATAATGAATTTCAGCAAACAAAATTACGGGCTTCTTTGAGAGAAAATGAATACCAGGCGTATCTGCCATCGTTGGAAAATGGTGATCAGGTTAAGTCCTATTTCTCGGCGAAGGATGAGAACAACGATCATAAATTTTTCCCTCACCTCGCACCTCAGGTTTATTTTTCATTTGTTGCTTTCGATACCACATTTAACGAATCGGATCCGGTGCCCGAAGATTATCAATTGTTCCAAAACTACCCCAACCCGTTCCAACGAATCACCAACATTTCCTATGGTGTGGCAGAGCCGGGTCAGGTCAGCCTGACTATTTTCAATATTCTGGGCCAGCGTGTCAAAGTTCTGGCGGATGAATTTCATCCGGCCAGGCATTATATCAAATATTGGGATGGCAGAGACGATCATGGAAATTATGTTTCCGCCGGCCTGTATTTTTATCAACTTCGGGCTGAAAATGCGACATTGACCAAAAGATTGGTCTATTGGGGCGCAAAAAAATAAGAGCGTAGTTTCCTACAAAAACAACCGGAGCTGGAACACTCCGGTTGTTTTTTTAAAAGAGTAATTTTTATTCATCGATTTTTTTATCGATACCAGGATGCTGGTAGTGATTATTATTTAAATACAAACAGCGGTGACGATGTTTTTTCCGAAATCTTGCCGGTGGCAAAATCGATCGTCACTGAGTTGTCGGGCGTCGGGTCATTCCATATTCCCAACAACAGCATTCCAAATTGAAACGCCAGCGGATCTCCGCTTGACATCACCTGATTAATCCCTGCTAAAACCGCTGGATCCTGGTGCAGCGGTTCATCTCCGTAATAATATGCCATCAGCGTGGGCACGACCAGCTGGGCAAATTGAGTAGCAGTGGCCTGGTCCATGCCCAGGGTTTGCAGCTCTGCGATTACAATCGGCGGCAAGCCAGTCGCCAGAAAGTTTTTCGCGTAATCCTGAAACGCAACCCCGCCAGTGTTAGAGCTAATGCTTTCAATGTGTTTAGTGATAATTTCCAGCGTATTATTCTCGCCATCAAACGCTGCGATTCTGATGGGGCAGGGCCAGGTTACGGTGGCGCCAGTCTGAACGTCGATGACATAATTTCCAGCGTCGGTTAGCTGAGCAATATCATTAGCGTGATGGTGCCCGGTAAAAATGATATTGAGACCGGCGGCGGCAAGTTCCGTCGCTTTATCCCGCCAGTCATAAATCAGATAATCCGGAAAGATCGCGTCCATCGAGGGGAAATGCTCCACCAGTCCGTGATGCATCATCCCAAATACAGTAATACCGCTGGATTGTGCCTCTTGAAGTTTGGATTTGATCCAGGTCATTGTCTCTGGCTTCAGGTCGCCGGCAATACGTGACAACTCCGGAAATTTTGAATTGTAATTGCAGCCGTCAATAGCGAGCACCCAGATGCTGTCTTTGGGTTGAACGATATAGCTGAGCGAATTGGGATCTGAAGCAATAGCCTCCTCAAAGCCGAATTGATTGTAAATGGTTTTGAACTCCTGCGGTGTTACACTGGCAACCGCTACCGGATCGCTGCCGTCGGGGTAGCTGAAAGCATGAGGATTTTGGATGTCGTGATTGCCGGGAATGACATAAACGATCTTGCCGGAAGCTTCCAACTGCGCCAGATAAGCTGCCACCTGTTCATGGCTTTGCTTTTCTCCATCTTTGGTCAGGTCGCCTGGTACCAATACTACCTCTACCTGCTCAGCCATCATCATATTTAAAGCTGCTTCTAAAATAGCTTGGCTTTCAGCCAGCATTTTTCGGTCTTGCGCCAGGTAATCGGCGAATGCATCGCTGCTGGTTCCCAGCGCAGGATCGTAATAGTGAAGGTCGGAAAAAATACCGATGGTAATCGATGGGTAACTTCCATCAACCGGTCCGACCGGCCCTTTGTCCTTGCTGTCTTTGGAACAAGAAAAACTCAAAAATGCCACGGATAAAATCAAAAACAGCAGCAAAAGGTTCTGCAAAAAACGATTTTGTTTCATGTTTCCTCCCATTTAAATTTTTGATTAAATGGATGATTAAAAATAAAATTTTCATTGATAAAACAAAGCATGAATGCCACTTTTTCTACCGAACCAAATTCCGATAGATGTCAAGCGCAGCTAATGACAATAAAGATAAGCTAAGTTTTAAAAAATGCAAGTGTTTTTTTGTTTAATGGTAAAAGATCAGTTGCAGGTGGATAATGGATTCTGCTTCAGCGCGATTTTTTTCAAAACAAACCGTCAATTACTATTTTTTCATACAGATCGAGGTGGTCAGATTACGTTTCTGTTGCTGATTTGGATGCAAAAATGATTGGTTGATTTCATAGCGCGGCTAAGTTGCAAAATTGAACACCGAAAAAAACTGAATGTCTCGGGAAAACTATTTTGAAAAAACATTTCGGTCGATTTTAATGTTTTCATTGTTAATGTTAAAATGATGTTGCAAAAAAGTACAAGATTAGATTGGTAATATTAATGTGAATGACCAGTCGAAAATTTCAGATTCAAATAAATGGATTTTTGAAATAGTTGAGAAGATGCCTCTTTGCTTCAGATAACTGTTTGTGAAAAATCCCAACTCACTGTAAATAAACATAGTTATATATAGTGCCTAAAGGGACTCATACTGCTTTTTTACGAATCTTGTTACAAATATATCGTCGCTAAAGCGACTTTGAGATGCCGGCATGAGCAAATTTGTCAAAAACCAGCAGAGATCGCAAAAAGTAAGTGCCGTTAGGCACGATATATTTATAGAAACAGGACCTTCTTTGATTTTTAAAGTCTCGTAAGGGACGTAATATAACGAAGTTATAAACAAGCGCTTAACTCACAGAATTTACGCTTATTCTGTGCATCCTCCCACGATTTAAATATTAAAAATACAAACCAATAATCCAACTGG
>DSAU01000234.1 GCA_011046315.1 bacterium | reverse complement strand
TTTTTAGTCAGCATGTCATTGCGAGCGGAGCGAAGCAATCTTATCAAATATTTAAGAGATTGCTTCGTCGCTTCGCTCCTCGCAATGACATGCCTGTATTGCAGTTTACTGCGCTATGTATAAATTAATATTTAAAATGTCTATTGTTGAGATTCCGGCATTCTGCTTCGCTCCAGCCGGAATGACAGGTGAACTGTTACTAATATTTCTATTTTATGTTAGCAACATCCCGCCAGTACCGCAGTTTGCCAATGCCTGCCTGATCAGGACTGCCGTCAAAAGCCAGGCCATACAATGCCGGTTTTTGCCGAAACAACTCTTTTCCTTGGTAAACAGCTTTCGACACATTCACAACGGTATATTGCAGCTGATTTCCCGATTGATTGAGGAAAAAGAAATCAGCGTTGGATTCAAACTCGCCAAATTGGATTTTTCCCGATTCGTAAGTATATTTAGGGCGGCGGTAATCGCGAATCATATCCATACGCAGATCAGATTTAATGCCGCAGTGAACCAATCCTTTGCCGGTTTGAATTTCAACTGACATGCCTTTTTCCAATAAATCCGATGACGGCACATAGCGGATTTTTTCCACCCAATGGGTCGCATCCGAATCCGCCGGGTGAGGAATGAGCACGGTCACAAATCCGACATGTTGTCCCAACTCGAAATATTGCGCCGTGGTCTGTGAAATAACCCACTCATCCTGATAATAGCGTTTTGCCTGTTCCACCTGCTCCAAACGATAATGGGTTTTGGGGAAATAAATCAGCAATTGATTTTCCGTTGGCAATGGAACTCTGGCAAGCGAATCATAACAGGTGTCATACCAGTGATCACCCTGCGCCAAAATCTGGCGAGTATGCCACAGATTGGCGCCGGTAAAATATTCCTCCTTCAATCCTTTTAAAACATCAAACACCACGAACAACTCCGGTTGTTTCAGATACACGAGCGTCCGATCCCACTGGTAGCCCATTTTATCATCCACCACCCGGGTCCGGCTGTAATCAAAATCATCAAAGCTGAGAAAATCGATTTTCTGGGTACGCACCGCCCGATAAGAGCCTGCATTACGGAGGAAATCCAGCACTGACTGCCCTGGTATCTCGGGTCGATCCTGAAGACCGTAGCGGTATTCACCCTGTTTTTGACCCATCCAAATTTTTTCTGCACGGACACAGAGCCGGTTGTGAAAATAGTCCTGACGGAATGCGCCATAGGGTCCACTGGGCATATAATCCCGATATCCGCCGTCATGCAGCAGCACAGATCCCCGGGACATCAGTAATACGATGCTGTTTTCATCCGAATGGCCGTGGGTCATCTTTTCTTCTTCCACCGGGATGCCGTCTCTGAGATAATCACGGAATAAAAGCCCGCCATCGCCCTCATCGCGATAATTGAGTAATAAATAAGTATCATCAGCCGACCAGCCAGTGCGGAACACGACCTTCTTCCCGACCATATCTTCCATGACTTCACTGCTCAGCGTTTCTGGTTGTTTCGGCAAAATATCGTCAGTGCCATAACGATAGCAATCCAACGCCATGTAGGCAAGTCCGGTATTTTGAATTTGATTAAAGTCAAAAAACTTATCAGCAATCACCGTCGCCGCCCATTTCAAATACGGATCGCGATACACATTTGCCGCCGCTTCAAAATAGACAAGAAATCGCGACCAGTTGGAACGCCAATTGGAATCACCAAAATCAGGGATCATCATGTCAGGGCACATCAATTGGAGAAAATAATGGGCGTAATAGTAGATTTCTGGTGTTCTGAACAGATCATGGATCTCGTTTTTTGCATCAGCATATCCGAGTAAAGAATAGAGCCATACCGCATTGTATAGAGATGCATCTTCGATCTGCCAATTTCCCCAGTTATCGAACCCCAGCGCCTTTTCATACATTCTCCATCGATCGATATCCGGGTGTTGCTCAGCGGCACGAATTGCCCAGGCGAGACTTTCAGCGCGGAGGATTGCTCGGTTCATAGCGCCCCATTCCTGTGTCTGGAACAAATAATCGATGCTATGAGCGACCATCTGTTCGATAACTTTTTGCTGCGAACGAGTGAGCACTCCATATTTTTTCAAAATATCGTAAGCGCGGAGATAGCGCATGGCAGTGAAAAAATCCGGCAGCGCTGGTGTACCGGCAGAATAATCAACCCTCAGTCTGGCAGCCTCTTCCGGAAAATAGCGTCGATAGTCTCCATAGGTTAACAATATCTGCTTCGCCCGATCAGCATATTGTTGATTTCCTTCGAGTTGAAAGAGCGTTGCATAAATCGAGGCTATTTCCAATAATCGAGGCGGCGGTCGGTAGCCCCAGATATTTTCAGGATCAAAACGATCCTGCCAGTCCTGAACCAGCGAATCGAGATGATTCCAGGTCCAATCGGCTGATGTCCGGGCAAATTCCAAATATTTTGCCCGGGGAACAATGTTTTGCGCCGGAAGCGCTAAGGTCCAACCTAAAATGAATAAGCTGATTATTTTCAATGTTCGACTCATCTTTCCTCCTGCTATTGGTTTAGCTGAGCAATATTATTTCCACCAGCGTATCCAGACTGATTTACACTTTGAATGGAATAGTCTCGGGCATCAAGGCATGTGGCCCGGTTCTCGCTTTCGCGGAAAGAAATGATAATCTGTCAAATCAACAGTCTGCGACGGCACCGCCCATGAGTATTTTTTTTCAGCCGGCAGTAGATTTTCCTGATAACAATCAATCAACCCCATATCCAATCCTTTTGTCCAGTAACGGTCCTCAGCCTCAAAACGATAGACCATCGAAGCTGGAAAAACCGGAATTTCGGGGAATAATTCCTGAACTCCATTCATACAAACAGTTTGCGAACGTGAAGCTTCCAGACCGCAAACAATCGGGACATTTTGATTAATTTTCTCAACTGCACGAAATAATTTTAAAAACTGGTGTTCCTCATCAGGACTGCCATAATTGATACGACGTCCTTTTTTATCGCAAGCAATGATTTGTGGTGGCGTCTGAAAATAACTGATAACAGCATCTTCAAACTCCATCTGAAATACCGGATCGATCCTCATCAAAGTGGAATGCGATACGTAGAACAGAATTTCCACTCCATTTTCGGTAAAAACTCGCAACGCCGCTGTATCATAATTTTCAATCGGATGTGCCCGGTACACTTCGGCGGTTACAGATACTGGCGCCACGCTGTGATCGACCTTCTCACCCAGCAAATAGAAAAAATTGTGCAAATAGTGCGCTAATGCATTATTTACCGGACTATCCAACACCCACATCGAGCTATCTTCCTTGATCCTGCCTGCCCAATTATTTCGTCGATAATAAGCATCATCTTTTGGCCAGAGCCCTAAAAATTTAAAACGAATCGGTTTGCCGAATTTGCCCTGACGGATATCCTGCTTTAGCCTTTGTATCACCTTTGAATACGACCACTGGTAACCAATCATCACCCAATTGTCAGTCCGATCGCGAACGCGAATCATTTCATCAATTTGTTGTACGGTTGCTGCGGCTGGCTTTTCGCACAATACTTGTGTGTTGTTACGCAACGCATGACAGGTTTGTGATGCGTGTAAATAAATTGGAGTCGACAGAACCACCAGGTCTGCGCATTTTTCTGCATTATAAAAATCTTCGATTGTGGGGTATATCGGTGCCCGCAGTTGTTTTACTGTTTCATACAACGGCGATTGTTCCGGATAAGGATCCACAACGCCCGCCAGTTTAATTTTTCCTTCCGGGAATTCCTCCAGCAACGTCTTCAAATAATAGTATCCATATCCGCCGATACTCGCCATTAAAACCGATACCGGACTCTGTTCAGGTTTGTGAATCATTCTGCTCTCTCTAATAAATCCACTTCCGAGATCTTTTTTGTCGCAACATCTACGGCAAAAGATTTTATCTCAAATGGCCCAATTTTTATTTTGAAATCCAAATTTAACGGTGGAATTGTCATCTGAACCGTCCGCTGCTTTCCGGTTGGTTCAAACAATCGAACAATCCATTTTTTCTGATCCTCTGACATTTTTAAAGCTGACATCTGAACCGTAACGTCAGACAGAATAATACTGGTATCCGGAATTTTTCCGCTCCCATCGGGGAAACAGCACAGTGCCATTGGAAACTCGTTTTTCAACAGCGCTTCCTGGTTGATTCGCTCGATTCTTTCGGTAGCATTTCCGGCATTTACCCAGAACCGATACAGCCGTTCTCCCTGGTCGATGCGCGGCTCAAATCGATCCTGCGGTACAATCGGGATATGGGTGTTCACCGGATGGCCCGAGTAGGCAGTTGAACGCAGCAGCGAAATACGCGCTTCACCAGATTCAAAATCGAATCCATGGACGCCGTTATTGATCACGGTTAGCATCTTTTTTTCATCGGCTGAATTAATGGCGATCCATTTTTGAGCGACCAACTCCTCGCCATGGCGCTCGAACTTTTCCACTCCGTAAGCTACTTGTCCCAGACAGCTCCCCTGTTCAAAGGAGGTCGGGATGGAGAGTTTGAGCATTTTATCCTTTTCCCCCCAGAAGACCCGGATTTCAATCTCTATTTCGCTACCTTTGACAGGAATTTTATAGCGTACACAGGTAAAAGAATTATTGTATCCGAACAACGCTTCAACGATAGTGCGAATGGAGCCATTCTCAATCACTCTCACCGGAGCTAACTCGGCAGCAGAGACGCCGGCAAATTGTGCCGCCTCTTCTGGCTTAAGCAGGCTAAATTCTCCTTTTACCTTGCTGAATCCGCGCACGCTCATGCCCCAGGGATCAGGATAGTCTTCAATCACCAACAATTTGAACGCACCTGGTTCTAAAAAATCAATGCCGTCGACCAAATATTTATCAATCAAACCAGTTGACCGATTGATCCTCAATTCACACTTGTTATTACTGAAAATATAGTCGGCTGGCGCTGCTGCATCGATCTTTGCCAGCGGTTGAATTTTTTCATCGCGTAAATAACAAGAAAACCGGTTCATTGTCGCTGCTTTTAAGTTAGCTTTAAAAACCACCCGCTTGCGATGATCGATCTGGATGTTACTGCTTTCTTTTTCCACTTGCACCGGAATGGAATTGCCCTGTTCATCAAAAATTTCCGGGCGCCAAAAAATACTCCAATTGAAATTTGGTTCTGGTGGCTGAAACTCAACCACGATGGTCTCCTCTATATCTGTGGAATGAGGATTGTAAACAAACAACGGAAACTCACCTTCAGCGGCAGGCTTTTGTCCGGTAAGAAAAGCAAAAAACGCTCTGCTTTTAAGCCTCGATAAAATCTCCAATCCATGATCCATTCGTTGTAAAGCATAATTTTCATTTTCAGATGTCGCAGAACCCGGCAGAATATCATGAAACTGACAGAACAATAAATCTTTCAGGGCGTCGTTTAATTGTAGCCCGGGATATTCCATCAATCCTTGCAGCGCTGCTTGGGTTACCATTTTTTCAGTTAAAAAATATCTATTTTCCAATGCCCGATGCTTTTGCTTGACCAGCGACATGGTGGTGTAACAGCCCACTGCCCAGGGATTGATGTCCTTTTGATGATGCGGGTGTTGCTGGCTTCCACGACTTAATTGGTCAAAATAAGGTTCAGGTGCACTGTGGCGTATTTCCCAGTTTTCCTGGTTGGCTTGTAACTCGGCAATTTTAACGAGATCTATTTCAGAGGGCCCACCGCCATGATTACCGATTCCCCAAAGCAGAATACCGGCCGCTTCGTGCTGATGTTTTTCAATCCATGCCGCTATCCGATCCCCGGCCTTGCCTCGTTCTGAATTGTAATGGTCTGCGGCGCGATGCGCAAGCAATTTAGAGCCATCATATCCCTCCCAGATGAATGTGTTTTCCGGCAACGTCAGACTATTTTTATCAGGTCGGCAGAAAAGATAGCCATCATAGCCAGCCTTTTTTAAAATTTGTACCAGACCACGGGTATGTCCGAAGGGATCAAAGTTAATCGCAACCCCGGGTTCGAAATTGAACTTTTCCCTGAAATATGTTTTACCGATTAAAATCTGTCGTACGAATGACTCGCCGGACGGAAGATTGCAATCAGGCTGGACATACCAGCCACCAATAATCCGCCATTTTCCTTCGATAACCAGCTGCTGAATTCTTTCAAACAATGCCGGCTCGTATTCCTCAATCCACTCATACAACAACGATTCATTATGACAAAACACAAATCCCTCGAAATCTTCACAGAATTTTGCCGCTGTCCGGAAAGTCGAAAGCGTCTCTGCCAGGCCCTCTTCCCATTCCCAGAGCCAGACAGGATCGAGATGCGCATTGCAGACTAAATGGAGTAGTTTTTGGCTCATAGAAAATTCCTCAAATTTTTGTTATAAAATCTCAATTTAAAGTTTGTTTTGTTTTTTGCGGGATTAATTTTTGATAAAATGAATTCAACCATTCATCAGAAAAACCTGCTTATTATCGAAAGCGATATCCCCATTAATTATTCCAATGCCGGAACCACAGCTTTAAGTTTAAAATCTTTTTGAGGATACGCCAGTAAAATCGAAACCGAGTCGGATAAAATGACTTCAGCATCGGTCTCGAATCGCACCTCGGATAGCCCCTCATCCTGTTCTATTTCGATATTACCCATGTACCCTCTGATAGAGATCTGGCATCGCAGCGTCGACAGCCGGGGGAGCAATCTGGGCATGAAGCGTATGCCTTCAGCTTCGGGGCGAAAGCCGACGATGTGATGTACCATCAGCAAAATCATTTCGGCCCAGGTCCAGGGCGTGATCCCAACCTGCGGATAAGGCGGCGCGACACGGGGTCCATACATTTCAAACCACGATCCAGACCGCGATCCGGAAATTTTCCCCAACCAATTGATCACCCGCCAGACCTTTTCGAATTCTCCGGTTTCCACAGCAGTGCGCGCGATAAACAACGAAGCAAAGGGCCAGGGACCATGGGCATCAGCTTCCGATGTCATGTTATACCTGCCATAACCACCAAAATTCCATCCCTGATTCCAGAGCTGCTCCAGGGATTTCATGGTGGCAGTGGCAACAGAGCTTCTGGGCGAAACAAACCCATAAGCAATCGGCAACGCAGCCGCGCTATCCGGATTGAGAAAATGCTCGAAGTCCGATGATAACGGCACTCCCGGCGGCAGACCGGACCCTGGCAATGGGTTGATGGTCTCCTGCACTGCGCCGTTGAGATCCTTTCGCTTAATAAAGCCACGTTCATCCACCATGGCAAATTGTGGATGGTTGAGGATAGCCTGCTTCAATTTCTCCGACTGCTGGGCCCAGCGAATAGCACTCTCGTATTTACCCAACAATCGCGCCATAAGCGAAGCCGATTTCAAGCCGAGCGCCGGAAAAACCTGGTATATCAATTCTATCCCATCTTCTATGCCATGCGCCTGATGGCGCTCCCAATATTCGCGGCTGTTATGAAACATTCCCGATGGCTCATGGCGAAAAACTTCTTTCAATGGAAATTCTGCAATTTTTTCAATCTTATCCCAGTATTGTCGCACAAGCTCCAGTTCACCGGTCCAGAGGACATATTTTTCCAACACGTAAAGCAAAGTGCCGTTTTGATCGAGTTCAACATCTTCCGGAGCTCTTTTTTCACTGGAATCAACACAATCACCTTCATCAGAAACAAACTCGTTTATCAGACGTTCCAACAAGGTACGGGCGATTTGATGATGACCGGACAGGATAAGTCCCAACGCCATAAAAGCATGATCACGAACCCACTCCCGATTATATTGCCAGATACTGGCGTCCACCTTTCCGCTGCGCGACAGCATGCCTGCAAGCTGATAATTAGCGGCTTTGAAAAAACGGTCGAACAAGACATTCCCGGTAAAGATTTGAGTTCGATTGCGCCAATAGGCAACGTTATCCGGCGGCTGTTTTTCCAGCGTTATCTTGTTTATTTGAACCGATCGCCCCTCTTGATCCAAATCGTAATCGAAATAAACTTGAACCGTTTCTCCAGCAGCAATTTTGCATTTATGCTCGATATTCTGATTGCACACCCCGGTCTTTAAAATTATCGACTGTTTATTTTCAGCCCTATTATCGATGGTAATAACCCGCCTGAGAATAGGTTTATGCTGATAGGGACAGTAAAATAATTCTTTCACCAAAATATCATTCAACCGATATTGCAGCGATACCGCTGGAAGTAGATCGACTGTATCCCAGGTCGCTGAGATGTTTTGCGGAAGGGTATGTTGGCGGGCTTGTAGATCGGTTAGTTGAATCATTGTTTTTTCCAACCCGGTGTCAGGATCAAAACTCAACGCTTCCCGCTTTTTGCGCAGATGCTCCGGGTTCATAATAATCAGCCCGATCGGTGTGCCTTCACCAGCCGGCGCCACCTGTACTGCCGCCTGTATCAATCCGTTTCCCAGGAAAAAATAGTCAACATCTTTCAAAACAGTTTTAACATCAACATGTCCCTGATTTGGATCATCGTCATAAATATGTTCTTTGACATCGATCATTAAAATTTACTCCGAATTTTTTTCAAAGTCAAAATATCTCGTTTCACCCTCTGCTCGCACAGCGCAGGCCAGTCAGAACGGTCGACTATTTCACATTGGCGCTTGTCAAGTTTTTGTTGTGACTGCATTGCCAGCTTCATCAATCTGGTAAATTCGGCAACGCTGATATCCGGAAATTTCGACAAAAACAGAGGGTCAAAAATAGGCAGAGAAAAATCTCCGCCGTGATCTTCGATATTCAAATTCAAATCACGGTCAAGTGTTTTCAATCGATTTAGAATTTGATAAAAATCGATCACCCCCCTGCCCAGTTCAGCAACAAAGCTATTCATCCCATCGGAATTAACAGTTAAACCACCATCTTTGATATGAGTTGAAACAACCCAGGGAAGTATGCGTTCAGTTGCCATGACCGGATCTTCGAGCATGGTCAGCAAATTCATGGTATCGAGACAAATGCCCACAAATCCCCCTGGTTCAGCTTCGCAGCGTTCGAAAACTTTTAGCAATTCAAAGGTCGTAAACTCAAAATGGGTTTCAATGGCTAAAATCACGTTGTGATCTTGAAGCATCGACCGTTGATCACGCAGTGTCTCCGCGGTTTCTTGCAACAGAGTTTCAGTCATGGGGCTTTCCGGTTGCCAACGCATTAAACCACCGGAACAGGAGCGGACGATCCGTGTATCCAATTTTTCGGCTTCACTGGCTGCTTTTTGGTTTATTTTAAAAAGATCCTTTTTATCCCACGATGTCATATCCCGCGGGATATGAGATGCGCCGCCCCATTCCAGATAGAGCCCATTTGCCTGAGCAAATTGTTTTAAATCATCAAGATAAGCTGATGGTAACTGCTGGTATTCAGGCTCAATAAACCCCGAAAACGCCACGCCTTCAGCAGCGTGATCTTTTGCCCAGTGCAGTGTTTCCAATGGATTTAACTTTAACGGAAACAAACTGTAATTATCAATTCCAACTTGAAATTGTCCCATTACCGTTCCTCATAACATCATTCAATATTTGTTGCCAACTATTCCTGCCCCAGCATTTCACCAGCTTTGCGTTCGATGTAATTGGGATCGATAAAAGGTTCATCATCAATATGTCGACGCATCAGTTCGATGCGTTTGGGTAATAATTCAATCAGATTATCGCCATAGATGAGCGGCGTTTCTCCGTGATCCGCCATTGCCATAAACTGGACATCGGATTTGAGCAGCTCAATTAACTTCTCACTATTTTCAATCTCTTTCAGAATCATTTCTTTGAGCAAATGTTTTGCTTTCTTCTTATCGGCATCGGTTTCAGCGTTGAGATAGCCGTAAACACCAGCAATCCACGCCGCCACGCTGCGCTGGGTCATAAACCAACATCGCAATGCTTTCAGCCGAACCAATTGATCGTGAATTACATTGGTAGCCCCCAGCTCTACATTCGCCTGCGCTTCAATGCTCTGCAAAATCTCGATTGCCTGATCGATCGGTTTCCAGACATTCTGATCGATCCGCTCCAAATTTTTCTGACTGCGTTCCGGAGTTGCAAGTTGAAAAAGAACATCCCGGCTGAGATCCACATTTTCTGGATTGTGAGGTGTGGTGCACATAAAATCTTCGTAATAAGCTCGCTCTGCTTTCGGAATCGCTTCAATATTTGGAACCAGCGGTCGCGACCAGAGGCGATACCATGAAAAACCAAAACAAGCGTACAGCGGAACCACCAGCGGGAAACTAATTATCGCATCTTCCGCCAATTGCCAGGCTTGCATCAGGGTTGAGGCATATTTTTCACCCGCCCATTTCAGCGCTAATCTGTTGATGCTAGCATCAATGTTCAATCCGGGATCGTATTGAAAATGGCGGGTAATTTCGTGGTTTACGTTATACGGAGCCAATTCTGGTACCTGAGTTCCACCGTGATGTGCCAAATTGTTCACACCGTTACTATGTAACATTTGAATTCGTTTATGGGTTAATCGCGGATAGGGAACACCGACCAGAGGATCAAACATGATGTGCGGACCGACCGTAATCATAAAATGCGCCAGCGCCCCTTTTGCTTCGAGCTCTGACATTGCGGTCTTTTCTTTTTCATCAAATTGGAGCTGATAGATTGTGCCGCCATTGATGTTATTGTCGTCAGGATATTTAGGATGAACATAAGGCATGCCCCAGCCCTCCACAACCAGTGAATTTGTTTCAATGTCAAGCTGATTTCCCAGCCCATTCCAGACAGTTTCATGTTCGCCATAGAATGATTCCATTCTGGTGATTACCCGAAAATCAGGATTAACTCGGGTTGCTGCATCGCGTAAAGTATGAAAAAACCGCAATGCGTTCTCGCCGGCAAGACGTGAGATTTCGGCGTCGTCTTTCCATTCACGGATCAGATAGGCGCCACCGTTTCTACCCACGTACAATGATTTGGTATGTTCAAAGCCGGCGCCGCTGTCATTGGTCCAGATCGAGATAAAACCCAGTTCTGGTACCGCTTGCATCAATTTTTGCATCATCTCAGCATAGTGCTCACGAACCAGCGGATGAGTGATGGTCATGTTATAGCGCGGCTTAAAGCTGCGAAACGGGTGATCCACCCGGGCGCCGCGCAGCATGGGATAACGGACAAAAAATTCCTCCGGAACCGAACGCGGTTCAAAGCAAAGCATTCCCGGAGTCAAACCATATTTCACAGCCAGCTCTGCATTTTCCTTTAAATATGCCAGATTAGCGGAAAGATAATAGAACGGATATAATCCTTTATTCAATTTGCTGTAAACGAACTGATCCAATGCCGGACAATAGGTGTAAAACATCGGATAAGTTTCACCTTTTGGACCAGTTTCCAGCGACATCGGATACGCCAAACCATTTACTTCGGCATGAGTAAAACCCAGCCGCGCCAACTCCCTGATATAGCTGCGCCGGTTGAGTCCGCGCTGAACTCTGCCCGGCTGGGTCAGAAAATAATCATAAACCGGTCGCTGCCAGATGAAAGCCGGCGTGATAACTTTGCCCGCTGCGTAGCTGTTGTCATCATCATCAAAATACTGTTCCAGTAACAGGCTAACAAAGGCGTAAAGGAAACGCTGATGTGAACAGATGAGTTTTCCGCTACCGTCCTGGTTTAACTGTAAATAAACAAACTCGGCATGCTGTTGACTGATCCTGTCAATTTCAGCGGACTTCAAAGCTGGAGTGTCAGCCAGCCCCATTAACAGAGCGTTATCAGCTTGATCCGTTATCCCTCGTTTGATGGAAATCTTTTCATTTACGTTTTTAAACTCATCAGCCACTGTATCAAATACACGGGGCGCGTTGTCAGCGAATCGTATCGATCGAATGTTTGAGATTGCCTGTCTAATTTTCATAGTTAAATTATCCTCCTATCCAGCCATACTGTTAATTGCGTTTAATAACCGATCAACTTCAGTTTCATTATTATATACATGAAATGAGACTCTGACGCCGTTTACATTACCCTCGGGCACGACGCGAACCCGGAGATTTTTTTTATCGGTCAGGTACGATGCAACTTTACGGAAATCTCTTCCGTCAACTTTAAAAGCAAGAATTGAGGTGCGAAAATCTTCTTGCTCCGGCGAGCAAATTTTAACACCGGGAATCGCGTTCAATCCCTGATAAAATTTTTCTGCCAATTTGCGATTATGGTCGGTAATTCGTTTTCGACCAATAGTATTAAGAAAATCGACCGCAGCGCCCAATCCTTCAAAAAGAGCATCATTCTGAGTGGCATATTCATAGCGCTGGGCTGTGGGATGAAATTTAATGGTTCCCTTTTCCAGATCGAACCCATCGTCGGAATAAGCGCCGGTAACGGTAGGTCTCAATGTGTCCAATAATTTTTCACGCACCATCAAAACGCCGGTCCGCTTAGGTCCAAGCAACCATTTATGACCGCTGAAAGTGTAAAAATCAACGTTGAACTGATTGAGATTTACATTGACATTGCCCACTGCCTGAGCTGCATCCACCGCAAACCAGATCTTTTTTGCTCTGGCGAGCTCTCCGATCTCCGCGATCGGCAGTAACTGCCCGGTTGTACAGGTTACATGGCTGATGAAAATCAACTTTGTCTTCGGGCTGATTAACTTTTCGATTCGGCTGACGTTTCCCAAACCATTCTTCATGTCCGGCTCAAATGTTTTGATCACAATGCCATCGTGCTGTGCCATGTTCGCCAATGGAACGTTTAAAGCCGCATGTTCATGTGTTGAAGTGATAATTTCATCACCCCGTCTTAGCCCAAGTCCGTTTAAAACAATATTAATGCCTTCGGTAGCAGTACTGATCAACGCCAGCTCCTCTTTCTTCACCTCACTGCCGAGCAATGAAGCCAGTTTAGCTTTCACGTCCCACCATTCTTCGAAATCATGTCCTGGCCTCGGATGGATTTGCTCCTGGCGGGTTTTCTGTTCAACAGTATTCAAAACCGCCAACGGTTGTGCACCGATACCGCCGGTATTGAGATAAGCATAATCATCGGGAAACAAAAACTGCTCCCGCACAACCTGCCATAGCTTCTGTTCGTCGGTCGCAGTGCTTATTTCATTTTCAAACCGGAGCCAGGCTTTTAAATTGTTAATTTTTCCAGTCAGCGCGCTGCCGCTAATCAATCCCAAAGTTGCTAAAAAATTTCTTCTTTTCATTGTCAAAACCTTTACATAAATTACTACTAATTCATCTTAAAACAAGGTAACATTTCACTTGCAGGTAGAATACTGATGCCATAGCTTGATAACGATGAAAATCAGTTCGCCGCCGATTTTTCCAATCCAAAGATCATAAAAATAATTATACGCTGAATTATTCCCCTGTTGTCTTCGATTTTACCAAACCGAGGCGCCTCAACTGCATTTTTTTGTCATACCAACGGCTATAAATTAAGACCTATTTTAACCAATTACGCACAGCTACCATAAGTAAAGGCGAAACAACATTATTTTTTTAAACCTTATTTTTGCTTTCTTAACCTTAATAACAAAACACCCCCACACCTTTTTACCTTATTACCTTATTCTTCTCCAAGGTCTGTTGGTAATGCTTTATAAATTGTTCATATTCTTCCGCGAATGTCACTTTTTTATGGTGCTCTGCTTGATTGAGTATATAGATATTAATTTCTGCCGCCCAAATGTACTGAATATGAAATGGGTGTATAGGTTTTTATATTCGATTTTCATAACAAATAAAGTAATAAGGTTTACCGATGAGTTTGACATTCATGCTATTAATGTGTAAAAGATTAATAAGGTTTTTAGAAAAACACCTCTCCTTACCTTCTTAATTCATAAATCATGCCACCAAGGCACCAAGTCACGAATCCCGCCGCGGCGGGAACAAAGTTGTGAAAGAAGCATTCATAAAAAATATTCTGAGTCGATTAATCTCCTTTGCC